>CALFYN010000821.1 GCA_937952345.1 uncultured Acidobacteriota bacterium | reverse complement strand
TGCCGATCACGGTGCGGACGAAGGAATCGGAATTTGGCGAGAATGTTCCGGATTTGCCGTTCCGCAGCGGAAAGACGACGTTCGACAAGCTGACGCTCGATTACGTGGGGAAGGATGTGCGCGTCTTCGGGCATGCGTTTCACGATGGGGTGATCGACAAGCGGTTCACATTCGACTACCGGTTCCGCATTCTGCCGGTGGACATTCCGGTGTGGACTCCCGTGGATCGTCTGCCCGAGGATGAAGTGCCGGAAGATACGTTCGAGATGGACACGACGTCGCTGAAGATCGACGCGGACAAAAACCGCCAGGAATTATTGATGGGCATTTTGAATCCGATCATTCGCGGACAATTCCGCAAGGGGATTCAAAAGAAATTCCATCAGAGCCTGCTGCGGCAGACGGCCGGGAATGTGCTGCAGCCGGTGCTGACGGTGAAGAAAGTGGTGCTCCAGGACAACAAGCATCTCGATCTGGAGATGGGGATGCTGGGCGACGCGCTGGGTTAGCCCGCGGCCATCAGGAACCGGGAAACACGATGGGTTGCCCGCGGCGGCGTCCCTGCGGGGCCAGGCGGAAAACGGCTACGGAGCGGGCCTGCATGCGATAGTAGGGCTCGCGGAGCCGCCGCGGCTGATTCCAAATGCGCAGCGCGGTATCGAGCAGGCGCTCCCAAAGCATGGAAGTATCGGGCGGCGGGAGATGGAATTCGACGCGGTCGTAGTGGCCGTTGAGAAGGATGAACAGCGTGTCGCCGGTGATCGGTTCCCCGTACTCGTCGAGTTCGTCGATTTCCGTACCGACAAGGCGGACGCCGAGGGAACGGACAAAATGGGCGTTCCAGGCATGGTCGTCCATTTCGCTGCCGCTCGGCTCAAACCAGGAAATATCTTTGATCCGGTGGCCGCGGATGCTACGGCCTTGAAAGAACCGGCGGCGGCGCAGGACGGGGTTGGCGGCGCGGAGTTGGATCATGTAGCGGACGAACTCGAGGAAATCCTGCTCGCCGGCATCGAGATCCCATTTGTACCAACTGAGCTCGTTGTCCTGGCAGTAGGCGTTATTGTTGCCGAATTGGGTGCGGCTGAGTTCATCACCGCCGGAGATCATGGGCACGCCCTGCGAGAGCAGAAGGGTGGCCATCATGTTGCGCATCTGGCGGCGGCGCAGGGCGAGCACATTGGGGTCATCGGTGGGGCCTTCGACGCCGCAATTCCAACTGCTGTTGTGATTTTCGCCGTCGGCATTGCCTTCGCCGTTGGCTTCGTTGTGTTTCGTGTTGTAGGAGACGAGGTCGCGCAGCGTGAAGCCGTCGTGCGCGGTGACGAAGTTGATGGAGGCATAGGGGCGGCGCCCGCTGTGTTCATACAGATCGGAGGAGCCGGCCAGCCGCGTGGCGAGTTCGGAAACCACGCCGCCTTCGCTTTTCCAAAAACGCCGGACCGTATCGCGATATTTGCCGTTCCATTCCGTCCAGCCGACGGGGAAATTGCCCACCTGGTAGCCGCCTTCGCCCAGATCCCAAGGCTCGGCGATGAGTTTCACCTGGGAGATGATGGGGTCCTGGTGGATGATGTCGAAGAAGGCGGAGAGGCGGTCGACCTCGTGCAGTTCGCGGGCGAGGGCGCTGGCGAGATCGAAGCGGAAACCGTCGACGTGCATTTCGAGCACCCAGTAGCGGAGGCTGTCCATGATGATCTGCAGCACGCGCGGATGGAGCATGTTGAGCGTGTTGCCGCAGCCGGTGTAGTCCATGTAAAAGCGCTTGCTGGCCGAGGAGAGGCGGTAATAGGAGACGTTGTCGATGCCGCGGAAGGAGATGGTGGGACCGAGGTGGTTGCCTTCGGCGGTGTGGTTGTAGACGACATCGAGGATGACTTCGAGGCCCGCGGAGTGGAGATTGCGGACCATGGTCTTGAATTCGCGGACGCATTCACCGGGAGGGGCGGCGGAGCTGTAGCGGCTGTCGGGGGCGAAGAAAGACATGGTGTTGTAGCCCCAGTAATTGTGCAGGCCGCGTTTGACGAGGTGGTGATCGTAGGAGTGGTGATGAACGGGCATCAACTCCACCGCGGTGACGCCGAGGTTCTTGAGGTGGCGGATGAAGGGATCGGAACCGAAGCCGGCGTAGGTGCCGCGCAGTTTTTCGGGCAACGAATCCATGAGGCGGGTGGCGCCTTTGACGTGCGCTTCATAGATGACGGTGTCGTGCCAGGGAGTGCGCGGCGGGCGATCTTCGCCCCAGGTAAAGGCTCGGTCAATGACCGCACCGAGGACACAATAGGCGGCGTTGTCACGGTCATCGAAGGAGAGATCGCCGGCCGCCGAGCCGAGGTGATAGCCGTACATTTCGTCACACCAGCGAATGTTGCGGCCGACGGCATTGGCGTAAGGGCAGAGCAGGACTTTGTGGGGATTGAAGCGATGGCCGCGCTCGGGGGCGTAGGGGCCATGAACGCGGTATCCGTAGAGCTGGCCGGGGAGCACGCCGGGCAGATAGCCGTGCCAGATCTGATCGGTTTTTTCAGGGAGCGGAATGCGGGCCGATTCCTGCGTGGAGAAGGGGGAGTCAAAGAGGCACAGTTCGACGTTGGTGGCGTGCTCGGAGAAGATGGAGAAGTTGACGCCGGCCCCGTTCCAGGTTGCGCCGAGAGGATAAGGGTTGCCGGGCCGGATTTTCAAATTCATGTTTTGTTTCTATTAACAGTATGCAGGGGTAGAGGGCTACGGCGCGCTGCGCCCGATGGCATCGGCGGCGAGGATGGCGTCGGCGACCATGGCCGATGTGACGGCGAAGGGTTCGTTGTGGATGGTCTCGCCAGGGGCGGTGGCGCGCGTAGCCACTTGCTGGAGCAGTTCGGAAGGCATCTGGGCGCAGCCGATTTCCTCGAGCGTGACGGGAAGTCCGGTTTCGCGAGAGAAGGCGAGTAGTTCCTGCATCTGCGCGCGCGAGGCGCCTTCGAGCACTAACTGGACGAGCGCGCCGAAGGCCACTTTCTCTCCGTGATAGAACTGGCGCGTGGCGGGAGCGGCGGTGAGTCCGTTGTGGATGGCATGGGCGGCGGCGAGGCCGGAGGATTCAAAGCCGAGGCCGGAGAGCAGCGTATTGGCTTCGATGATGCGTTCGAGGGCGGGGGTAACGGCTCGCTGGCGGATGGCGTGGAGTGCGTCTTTGCCGTCTTCGATCAGTGTCTTGTAGCAGAAGTTGGCGAGTTGCAGGGCGCTCGATGTAGAGGCTCCGCCGCGCATGTTGCGAACGTGGCCGGCGGCGCAGGTTCTCGCTTCAAACCATGTGGCGAGCGCATCGCCCATACCCGCGGCAAGCAGGCGCGCCGGGCTTTGGGCAATGACTGTGGTGTCGACGAGAACAAGATCGGGGTTGCGCTTGTAGAAACGGTATTCCCGGAAAACGCCGTCTTCGGTGTAGATGACGGAAAGTGCGCTGCATGGGGCGTCGCTCGATGCGACGGTGGGGCAATTGACGACGGGCAAAGTGAGTCCGGCGGCGGCGGCGCGGGCGGCATCGAGAACCTTGCCTCCGCCGGCGCCGACGATGGTGGCGGCGCGTACGTGCCGCGCGGCGGCTTCGATGCGGGCGATTTCGGCGAGTGAGCATTCGCCTCCGAAATCGTACACGGTGTGGGCGTAGCCGGAATCGCCGAGGGCCGCGGGCCATACCGTGTCCAGCAGGCGCTTCGCCGACCGGCTGGCCACGATGAGCACGGGTCCATCGAGTCCGAGCGCGGCCATCTCCATGCCGAGCGATGCGGTGGCGTCGCGGCCTTGCGTGTAGCGGCAGGGCGAGCAGAAAACGGATAGCATAAGTTGCTATGGTACAGCGGGCAGCGGCTTGGATTTTCCTGACGGCGATGTTGGCTTTGGCGCAGATGCCGAGTGCCGCGCCCGGGGCGGTGGGCATGTCGGCGGAACGCCTGGAGCAGGCGGCGGCGATCCTGGCATCCCAAGTGAAGGAGAAGCAACTGGAGGCGGCGGCGATCGTGGTGGCGCGGCACGGGAAGATCGTGCTCGATCGCGCGTTTGGGAATCTGGCGGGCGAGGGGTCGCGGCCCGTGCGGACGGATTCCATCTTCCTGCTGGCGTCGATCGCCAAGCCGGTGACCGCTTGCGCACTGATGCTGCTGGTGGAGCGAGGGCTGGTTTCCTTGAGTGATCCGGTCTCGCAGTATCTGCCGGGATTTACGGGCGGGAATCGGGACCGCGTACGGGTGCGGGATCTGCTGAGCCACACATCGGGTTTGCCGGATATGTTGCCGGAGAATACGGATCTGCGGCGTGCGCATGCACCGTTGAGCGCCTTTGTCGAAGGCGCCCTGAAGACCCCGCTGCTCTATACGCCGCGCGAGGGCTTTCAGTATCAGAGCATGGGAATCCTGCTCGCCGGGGAGATTGTGGAGCGCGTTTCGGGGATGCGGTTGCGCGATTTCGAACAGAAGGAGATCTTCGAGCCGCTGGGTATGAAGAACTCGGCATTGGGGATGAAGCCGGGATGGAAGATTGCGGACACGGTGCGTGTGTTTGAGGGGGCAAGCGCGAATTCAGAGAATAATTTGCGATTT
>CALFYN010000820.1 GCA_937952345.1 uncultured Acidobacteriota bacterium | reverse complement strand
TTGCGCGCCCCGGGCACGCTGTCGAACCTCGGTGAAGTTCTGCGCACCACCGGATTCGCCACCGCTCCCGGCATCCTGGCGGTGCTCGGTTATGCTCCCGCTTTCACAGGCTTTATTGTCGCCGTAACACAGGTCTGGATCTTCGCCGCCTTCGTCGTCGCAATCCGACAGGCGTTCGATTACCCAAGCACCTGGCGAGCCGTCGCTGTCTGTTCCATCGGCGGCTTCGTCTATGCAGGCCTCATCTGGGCATTGACTCTCTGACGAATTCCTCTCACCGCGGGGATTCTCGGCGAAACTCAAGACATGAGTACGCTCCGCACGTTCCTGCTCGCACTCTTACCGGCCGGCGTCTGCGCCCAAACCACCTCTGACGCCGCCCTCACGACTCTCCTCGATGAAATCGGCAAGCGCTATCAGGTCGCCCAGGAAGCCACTCCCCAGGAACGCCTCGACGAATTAGCAAGGCGCATCGGCGAGAAGATGTCCACTGCGGGAGCAGGCGTGGAGGCGAAAGATATCGCCGTCCTGGCTCTCCTGCTCGCGAGCAGAACCGGCGCCGCAACCCCCTCTCCTCCGCGCCCCGTGCCCGCGCAACCCCAACCCGTGACCCCAACGGCTGCTCCGCCTCCGCCATCATCGCCCACGGTGCAAAGCTCCGACCTTTCCAAAGGCTTGGAAGGTTTCCTGCAAGGTATCGAACGCTTGCAGGATCTCCCCGCCTCCCAACGCTTCGTCTTCACCGGCGATATCTCCTCGGGACTCCAGGCAGCCACCGTTTCCAGCGCCCCCGATCTCACCTCCATGTTCGGACGCGCCCGCGTCAACGTCGTCGCCCGAGCCACTCCCGCCTCTCCCAACGGCGTACTCGGCAGCGGCTACTTCTTCCTCCAGTTACAAGCCGCGGGTGGTCCGGCCACCAGCGAACCCGTCGGCGGGCCCCGCTCCTTCAGCGCCTTCAACGATGTGGCCACCCGCAGCAGCCGCTTCAACGAAGGACTCTCGCGCGGCAACATCTACCTCGGCAAAGCCTACTTCCAACAGGAACTGCAGCTCGGCGAAAACCGCGCCATCGGCCGCGTGGGCGTCATCGACCTCGCCGATTTCTTCGACACCAACCTGTTCGCCAACAACGAATCCCGTCAATTCCTGAACAGCGCCTTCGTCAACAGCCCCGGCTACAAAACGGGCTTCTCGGCACCCGGTTTCATGGGCGAATACTATCGAAAGACCGATCGCGACTGGCTCACCGGAGTCGTTCTCCGCGCCGGATACGCCGTCTCGCGCACCGACCGCGCCTTCACCTCCCCCATCTGGAACACCGAAATCGAGGCCAACACGCTATACCGCGGCCTCCGCGGCAATTGGCGGGCCGGCTTCACCACCGGGCACGTCGCCGGAGTCGGCGGCTTGCACGGCTACCACCTCAGCGGCGATCACTGGATTTCGCAGCGCGTCGGCGTCTTCGGTCGCTACGCCTTCAGCAACGCCGGCGCCGGATCGCTCTCCCTCTCCCCCGTGCGCCAATCCTATGGAGGAGGCGTTCAGTGGCGATTCGTCCGCCAGAACGACCGCACTTCCGCCTACGCCATCGCCTTTTCACAAGCCTTTCCCATCGATCGCACGCTCTCCTCCGAGCGTGTCTTCGAGACGTACTACCGCTGGCAAGTCACTCGCAATTTCTCGCTTTCGCCCGACCTGCAGTTCATTCTCGGATCGGGAGGGCGCACTCAGAAAGGCACGCAACTCGTATTGGGCGTCCGCATGTTCTTCGGGCTATAACGAGATTCCGCCGCAGTGCGGATAAAATAAAAGAATATGCTCCGTTACGTTCCGCTGCTCCTTCTCGCACCGCTGTCGAACGCCGCGGTCGATTTCGCCAAGGACATCGCCCCTACGCTCGAATCGCGCTGCCACGTCTGCCACGGGGCCAAGCAGCAGATGGCCGCCTTGCGCCTCGATCAGGCCGCCGGCGCATCGAAAGTCACCCTGAACGGAAAACTCGTCGAGCGTATCAAAAGCACAAAGCCCGGCCACCGCATGCCTCCCGTCGGCGCTCCGCTCACAGCGAAAGAAATCGCAGCCTTCGAAGCCTGGATCGCCGAAGGCGCCAAGTGGCCGTCCAACTACACCCCCGGCGGCGCCGTCCAGCACTGGTCCTTCCGCCCGCTCACGCGCCCCGCACCGCCGAAAGTCAACAACGCCGCCTGGGTCCGCAACCCCATCGACAACTTCGTTCTCGCCCATCTTGAGCAGAAGAACATCGCCCCATCGGCCGAAGCTTCGAAGCTCGTCCTCCTGCGCCGCGTCTCCTTCGATCTCACTGGCCTGCCCCCCACGCCCGAACAAGTGCGCCAATTCCTCGCCGACACGCGTCCCGATGCCTATGAACGCCTCATCGATCGCCTCCTCGAATCGCGCCACTACGGCGAGCGCTGGGCCCGCCACTGGCTCGATCTCGCCCGCTACGCCGACAGCGACGGCTACGAAAAGGACCAGGTGCGCACCTACGCATGGCGCTATCGCAACTACGTCATCGACTCGCTCAACGCCGACAAGCCCTTCGATCAATTCACCATCGAACAACTCGCCGGCGACCTGCTCCCCCAACCCAACACCGAACAACTCGTGGCCACCGGCTTCCTCCGCAACACGCTCACCAATCGCGAAGCCGGCGTCGACCGCGCCGAAGCGCGCTATGAGCAACTGGTGAGCCGCGTCAACACCATCGGCACCACCTGGCTCGGCCTCACCGTCGGCTGCGCCCAGTGCCACGACCACAAATACGGCCCCGTCAGCAACAAAGATTTCTACCGCCTCTTCGCCTTCTTCGACGCCACCGATGACCGCGAAATCGAAGCCCCCCTGCCCGGCGAGCGCGAACGCTACCTGGCCGCCCTTCCGGGATATCTGGGAAATCGCGGCCATATTCTCGAAAAATACGGCATTGCCCCGCTCCAAAAGGTCTGGGAGGCGAAGCTCCTCCAGGCCATGGACAATCCCGGCAAGGATGTCGAATGGGACTTCTGGGTCACCTCCAGCCGCGCCATGGTCGACCACGTCGAGCGTGTCCTGCGCACTCCCCCCGCCCGCCGCACGCCCTACGATGCCCGCCGCCTCACCGACTACTTCCTTTCCACCGGCGGTCCCGATAACGCCCGCATCCCGGACGTCAAAGACCGCCTCAAGGCAGCCCGCGAAGAGATCAACGCCCTAAAAGACCAGCTCCCCGCCTATACCATGGCGATGGCCGTCTTCCCGCATCCCGAGCACAAACAAACCCTCATCCGCATCAAAGGCGACTACAAAGCCCTCAGCGATCCCATCGCGCCCGGCGGCCTTTCCGCCATGCACGCAATGACCGGCGGCACCAACCCCACCCGCCTCGATCTCGCCCGCTGGCTGGTCTCCAAGGACAACCCGCTCACCCCGCGCGTCACCGTCAATCGCGCATGGCAGGAATTCTTCGGACGCGGCATTGTCCGCACCAGTGAAGACTTCGGCACACAGGGCGAAAAGCCCACGCACCCCGAACTGCTCGATTGGCTCGCCGCGCAATTCATGAGCGATGGCTGGAGCATGAAGAAGCTCCACCGCCTGATCGTCACCAGCGCCACCTATCGCCAATCCTCGGACACGCGCAAGGAACTCGCGCAAACCGACCCCGACAATTCCCTGCTCGCCCGCCAATCGCGCCTCCGCCTTCCCGCCGAGCTCATCCGCGACGCCGCGCTCGCCGCCAGCGGCTTGCTCGACAACCGCATCGGCGGACCCAGCATTCGCCCCTATCAACCACCAGGAGTCGCCGAACTCGGCTACGGCGGCAGCATCAAGTGGAAGATGAGTGAAGACGAGGACCGTTTCCGCCGCGGCCTCTATGTCCACTTCCAGCGCACCACGCCCTATCCCCAACTGATGAACTTCGACGCACCCGATTCCAACGTCAGTTGCAGCCGCCGCCGCGCCTCCAACACGCCGCTGCAATCGCTCAATCTCCTCAACGATCCCGTGTTCCACGAAGCCGCGCAATCGCTCGCCGCCCGCGTCCTCGGCGAACGCAAAGGCGCATTCGCCGAACGCCTGGAACTCGCCTTCGCTCTCACCCTCGGCCGTACGCCCGACACCATCGAGAAGCAGCGCCTCGCCAGCTACTACGATCAGCAATTAGGCATCCTCGCCGCCGAACCGGCCGCCATCGCCAAACTCGCCCCGCGCGCCCCCGGCATCGATCCCAAGGAAGCCGCCGCCTGGGTCGGCGTCAGCCGCGTCCTCATGAACCTCGATGAATTCATCACCCGCGAATAGGAGACTCTCATGACCGAACGTGAATTTCGATTGCTCCAAACCCGCCGCTCCTTCCTCACCCAAGGCGCGGGCGGCATCGGCATGATGGCCCTCGCCGATCTCCTCCGCGGCGCCGAAGGCATCCAGAACCCGCTCGCCCCGAAAAAGCCGCACTTCCCCGGCAAAGCCAAAAACGTCATCTTCATGTTCATGGAAGGCGGCCCCAGCCAGATGGATCTCTTCGATCCCAAGCCCGCCCTCCAGAAATGGCACGGCCAGCCGCTGCCGCCCTC
>CALFYN010000819.1 GCA_937952345.1 uncultured Acidobacteriota bacterium | reverse complement strand
GAGGCGCCGGGCCTCCCGCAAGCGGTGAAGCGGCATCTCCTTCAACGCGGCGGCTACCCGTTCGTCAGTGATCCGGCGCCGGTCGGCCGGAATCTTGGCTCTCAACTCGTTCCACTTCTTCATGGGATTAGTCCCTCCCGTTTCAACTCTTGCAAGTACTTCGAATAGATCTTCTCGGCGAGTGGCACGTGCTCCTCATACCAGCGATCTTGACCGGTCTTGTCGCCCCCAATCAGCAGAATGGCGTGGCGGCGCGGATCAAAGACGTAAAGTACGCGATAGTCTGTCAACAGACTACCCTGAAGTCCTTACCAAGCCCCAGCCTCAATCTCCATCCCCAACAACGCCGCCCCAAACGTCTTCCCCTGCGCATCCACCCGCAGCGACAACGACCCCCCGCCCCCCAGCGCCTCCTCCAGCAGAAAATTCAACGCCCCCAGATTCGGCAACTCATACCGAACCACCCGACCCTTCACCAAATCCCCAAAATGAGCCTTCACCCGCTCCGCCGTCACCTCCCGCACCAGCACCGGATAATCCTCCGCCCGGTACGCAATCACCCCGATATTCACCACATCGCCTTTATCCCCCGAACGCGTATGCGCAATCTCCGACAGCTTCATTCCACCACCTCCACACGAGTCGTAATCTCACTCCGGTCGAGCAGCGCCGGCCAATACGCCACCACCTCCCGTACCGCCGGACGCCCATCCCCAAACCCCGTCCCTGTCGGAGGCCCATTCAACACCAGCGGCACCAATTCCCGCGTGAAGCGATCCACCGCCTTCCGGTCCGCCCCGCGCACCCCGATCCGCACTTGCACCTCCGCCGGATCCTCCACCGGCGCAGCAGCCGGCCCATGGCACGCATTCACGCCGAAATACTCCGTGTAAATCTCATCAAACCCCAACCCCAAAGCCCGCAGCCGCTCCCGCACAATCCTGTCCGCCGCTTTCGCTTTCTCCAGCGCCTGCGGCCACGAATACACCAGCGTCCCGATCGCCTTATATCCCCACGCGTAGCTGATACTCACCTTCAGCATCGCCGGCCGCGGCCCCCCGCGAATTCCGCTCACCCGCACTCGATCCGGCCCCACATCCTCCAGCCGGATCGACGTGAAATCCGCCACGCAATCCGGAGTAATGTAGTTCACCGGATCACCCAACTCATACAGCAACTGCTCCTTCACCACATCGCTATGCACGCGCCCGCCCGTGCCCGCGTGCTTCGTCACCACAAACGTCCCATCCGCCTCCGCCTCCACAATCGGATACCCGATATTCGCCATGTCCGGAATCCGCTGCCAGTCCACCTGGCAATTCCCGCCCGTGCACTGCGCCCCGCATTCGATAATATGCCCCGCAATCGTCCCCGCCGCCAGCAGATCATGCTGCTCCGCGCTCCAACCGTACGCGTGAATCATCGGAGCCAGCGCCAGCGCCGTATCCGTACACCGTCCCGCAATCACCACATCCGCGCCCGTAGCCAGCGCCTCCGCCACCGGAAACGCCCCGATATACGCATTCGCGCTCAGGATCCGATCCCGAATCGCAGCCAGCGGCTCGCCCGTATCCATGTTCTTCATCGCATGCCCGCGCGCCAGCAAATCCCCCACCCGGTCGTACAAATCATCCCCCAGCACCACCGCCACCTTCAATCCCGGAGCCAGTCGCCGCACCTCCCGCGCGCACGCCACCGGATTCACTCCTCCCGCATTCGCCACCACCTTGATCCCACGCTCCCGAATCCGCCCCGCAATGCGCCCAATGAGCGGCGGAAAATCGCGAGCGTAACCCAACTCCGGATCCGCCAGCTTCTGCTTCTGCACGATCGACATCGTGACCTCAGCCAGATAATCCAGCGCCAGGTAGTCAATCGGCCCCTGCTCCACCAGCCGCACCGGAGCCTCCAGCCAATCCCCCCAGAATCCCTGCCCGTTGGCTATCCGAATCATCGCAATGTCTCCAATACCAGATGCTCTCTGTGCCCCGAATACGCAAGAAACTCCAGCACGAACGCCAGCGTCCGCCGCGTCGCAATCGGATCCAGCAACGCATCGCAATGCCCACGCGAGGCCGCATGAAACGAATCGAGCCACCGCTCGTAATCCGCCCGCGTCTGGTCAATCCGCGCCTGCAACTCCGCCGGCACCGCCTCTCCCGCCGCCTTCAATTTATCCAACTCCGGCCCGAACACCGCCTGAATCGCCGAATCCCCTTCCATCACGCCAATCCGAGCCGTCGGCCAGCTAAACGTAAAATGCGGATCGAACCCCTGCCCGCCCATCGCGTAATACCCCGCCCCCGACGCATGATTCAACACCAGCAGAATCTTCGGCACCGTGCAGCACGCCATCGATTCCACCATCTCCGCCCCGGCGCGAATAATCCCCGATGTCTCCGCATCCGGACCCACCATGAACCCGCTCACATCCTGCAAATACAAAATCGGAGTCCCCGCCCGATCCGCCGCCTCCACGAAATACGAAACCTTTCTCGCCGATTCCGTATACACAATCCCGCCAATCCGAGGCTTTCCGTCCTGCTTCAAAAACCCGCGCCGGTTGGCAATCAGCGCCACCGCATGCCCGTGAATCCGCGCGTTCGCACACAAAATCTCCGGAGCATGCGCCGGTTGAAACTCTAAGTAATCCTCGCCATCCACCAGCCGCTCCACCACTTCATCCACCGGATACGGCAATCGGTGATCGGCCGGCAGCACATCGTACAATCCATCCGCCGACTTCGCCGCCCTGCTCCCTTTCACACCATCCGGAGCCGCCCGCATCTCCCGAAACTTCTGCCGGATCAGCTCCAGGCAATGTTCATCGTTCTTCGCCATGTAATGCGCCACGCCGCTCGTCGTCGTATGCATCGCCGCCCCGCCCAGCGATTCGGCATCCACCTTGTGCCCCGTCGCGCCTTTCACCAGATTCGGCCCGCCCAGCCCCATGAAGCTTGTCTTCTCCACCATGAAGATGCAATCGCTCAACGCCGGCAAATACGCGCCGCCCGCGATGCACGGCCCCATCACCGCCGAAATCTGCGGCACACGCAGTCTCCGCCGCATCAACGAATTGTAGTAAAAGATCCGAGCCGCCCCATATTGCCCCGGAAAAATCCCATCCTGCAGCGGCAGGTTCACCCCCGCCGAATCCACCAGGTACACAATCGGCGCCCGCGCCCGCATCGCGATTTCCTGCGCCCGCAGAATCTTCGTAATCGTCTCCGGCCACCACGCCCCAGCCTTCACCGTAGCGTCGTTCGCCACAATCACCGCCGGCCGCCCTTCAATCCGCGCCAACCCCGTCACCACACCCGCCGCCGGAGCCTGCCCGCCATGCTGATCGTGCGCCACCAGCAGCCCGATCTCCACAAACATCGAGCCGCGGTCCATCAGCTTCGCGATCCGTTCCCGCGCCGTCAGCTTCCCTTCCCGATGCTGCTTCTCAATCTTCTTCGCGCCGCCGCCCTTGCGCAGCCCGTCTTCCAATTGCTGGAGCTTTTCCACCAGCATGCGCATATGTGCCGCATTCGTCTCGTTCGTCACTCATTCCAGTGTATGCCGCAAAAATGTGGGCGGCCCCGGGTGATCGCATCGAATCTTCAGAATCATCCAAATGCGCAGCCGCGCTTGGGGGGTCAGTTCTACTGGGTCACCAATATGCCAGGGCTCCCATAGCTCCTTCTGTGCTGGCGCTGGCGCACCGATGAGCCAAGCCGAGGCAGGAAACGACCTCTGCGTTAGACCGCTTCCAATATTTCGAAATGCGAGGGCTCGGGAATCGGGTCACCGTCTTCCCGCATCGACGAGAGGTGCATTTCCATGGCCTTGGCCATCCGTTGTCTCGTCTCTTCGAGGGTGCGGCCTGTGGCCACGCAACCCGGAAGATCAGGCGCGTACGCCCCATAGCCGGTTGTTGATTTTTCGAAAAGAACCAGGAACTTATTCATGGAATGCCTGCCTGCTTCATTATAGACTTCAAGGTCTTTGGCGGCATCTCGTCGGACTCGTGTCCCGCGACCGTCACCTTCCCAGGCTTTGCCGGATGAACCAGTTGGCGGTGACTGCCTGCTTGATTCCTGAGGACCCAACCGTCCTGGCGCAGCAGTCTGAGCACATCCCGAACCTTCACCAAACTCAGTCTACACCCGATTGCTGCACCAATATCCTTTTACGAAACAACCCGGCAAGCCTGTAGACCGGCACGGCGATTCGGCTCAGCACCACCAATGTGATGACAAACCGGTGGTGGCTACGCCGGACACTGCCACAGGCCCTGCGTCATCTACAATTCGCATCGACATTCTGTGGCTATTAGTCCCGCAACTATGCTCACCCCTCTCAAAACTGCAGCCGCAACACCATCTGCAAATTCCGATTCCCTCCCTTCGCCGTAATCACCCCAAAGCTCCCCGGAGCATTCACCGTCGTCCCCGGCGCATTCCAAATCGGATGATTAAACGCATTGAACGCCTCCAGCCGGAACTCCGTCGACACCTGCTCCCGAATCGCAAACTTCTTAAACAACGAAGCATCAAACGCCCGTGTCCCCGGCCCCCGCAGATCCGGCGACGTCCGCGACGTATTCCCGAACGTGAAATTTCCCGCCTGTGAAAACACCGTCTGATCGAAATACGAATTCAGCCTGTCCTCGATCGGCCCCGTCTTCTTCGCCGACTTCCCGCTATTATTCGGCCGCTGCCCCGGCGAACCCAGATTCGTGAAATTCCCGCCATTGGCAATCTGCAGCGGAATCGCCGTCTGGAATGTCACAATCCCATTCACCTGCCATCCCCCCAGCGCCACATCCAACCCCTTCGGCATATCGTTCAGAAACGCCCGCCCTTTCCCGAACGGCAATTCGTAATTCGCGCTCATCACAAACCGCTGCGACACATCCTGCGTCGATATCGAACGCTCCGCGGCGCGATTGTAGAAATCCTGCTTCTGTCCCGCCGCACCCAGAAACGTCACCACCTGGGATGCATCGTCGATCAACTTCCCGTTCGTGTAGCTCAACTGCAAATTCAAACCGTGGCTATAGCGCTTCGACACGCTCACCGTGAACGAATGATACAGCGAGTTCGCCTGCGGCTTCCGGAACGCATTCACGCTCGTATACTGTGGAAACGGCCGCAACAACTGGCTGTACGCCACACGAGGCTGGCTCAACGACGCCGTCGGATTCGTAATCACTCCGAAGAACGGATTCGGAACGGTATTCGCACCCAACAACTGATTCCCCAACGCAAAATAAGACGCCGGAAGCTGGTTATACGTCACATTCGTCTCGCCGTCAATCAGATGGTTCCCCTTGCTCCCCAGATACCCCACCTCCACCAGAAATCCCTTCCCAAAATCCCTCTGCAAATTCCCGTTCCACTGCTGCACAATCGGATTCACATAGTCATTAAAGAAGCTGTCCCCGATCCCCAGCCCCAGTTGCGTCCCCGGCCCGCCTGCCGCCCCTTCCGGCAAATTGTATCCACTCGGAAACGGATTCCGGAACACGGCCACCGGAGTCACCCCGCCATCAAACGAAATATTCGCGCCCGTGCTGCTCTGAAACCCCTGCGTGCCCGAACTCCCCGATGTCCCCGATGCCTGCAACACCGACGCCGAATACAAAATCGCGTATGCCCCGCGAAACACCGTCTTCTGGTTTATCTGATACGCGAACCCGAATCGCGGCCCCCAGTTGTTCAAATCCGTCGGTGTTTGCCTCCGCTTGTCCGGAGACGTAAACATCATCGCCCCCACCAGATTCGGAAACGCCGGCACTCTCCCCGCAATCGGTGACGGAGCACCAAAATCAAAATAGCTCAGCCGGTTATACCGCTCCGTCCGAGGCAGATCCACATCCCACCGCAACCCCATATTCAGCGTCAGCTTCGAACTCACCTTCCAATCGTCCTGGAGATAGAAGCCCCAGTAGTCGCTCGTTGTCGCCGCCGAGAACGTATGCGAAATCGTCCCGCTCGCCATCATCCCCATAAGAAACGACGCGAACCCGTTGCCCTGCGTCGTCGAATTCGCCGCCCCCACCTGCCGCTGCGTCCAATTATTCCCGAATGAATATTGCCCCGACGGCTGCCCGTGCTGCGTGAAATTCATGAACAGCTTCCGATACTCCACGCCGCCCTTCACCGTATGCTTGGAAAATACCTTCGTCAGATCCGCCCGCGAATCGTGGCCGTACGACTGAATCCGCAACGTCGTGAACGTAGCCTGTCCCAACGACGACACGCCGTTATTACCGCCCACGTCCGTCCGCGGGAACTCGAAATTCTGCGTCGATGCCGCCGCCACGACATCGCTCGGAAATCCCAACGCCCGCAGATCCATCCCATTCGAGAACGGATCCCGGTGCGACACTCGTCGAGCCAACCCATAGTTCACGTTCAAAATCGTCGTCGGCGACATCGTGTACACCGCGTTCACCGCCACATTGTAGTTGTGGTTGAAACTCGGCCCGTCCCCCGACGAAGTCCCCACATTTCCAAACCCATTGAGCGGAACATTCTTCCCAACGGAAAACGACCCGCGAGCCCACAACCGGAACTTGTCCGTCACATTGTGATCCAGGCGCGAATCGAACCGGTCATCATTGTTCGCCGCCTTCCCCGATGCAAAGTAATTATTCGCATTCGTGAACACATTCGTCGGCACGGCATTCGGCTCCCGCCAGTACTGCAGCATATTCACAGCAATCGGATCGAACCGGCTGCTCGGCACACGATTCCCCGGAAACGCCGTCCGCACAAAAACGTTCGCCCCCTGCTGCTGCACCGTCACCGGATCGTAGATCACAATCGGCTGCCCGTTCCCGTTCCGCAACTCCGAAAAGTCCCCTGCTTTCCACGCCGCCAGCGGCATCGTCGCCGTCGATGTCGCCGCACTTCGCTGGCGCGTCGCCTGCGCATCGAAAAAGAAGAACGTCCGATTCCGCCCGTCATACAGTTTCGGCAACACCACCGGCCCGCCAATCACACCCCCAAACTGATTCCGTTGAAACGCCGCCTTCCGCACACGATTGCGATTATTCGCCCAGCTATTGGAGTCTATCTTGCTGTTGCGCAGATATTCAAACAGCGACCCGTGAAGCGCATTCGTCCCGCTCCGCGTCGCCACCGTAATCACGCCGCCGCCCGTGCGCCCAAACTCCGCCGCCACCGCATTCGTGATCACCGCGAACTCCTCCACCGAATCCACAATCGGCTGATACCCCGTGTCCTGAATGCTCACGTTGTTCTCCGGCACAATCACCGAAGTCCCGTCAATCGTGATCTCGCTCGATGCATTCCGCCCGCCGCTGATCCACGGCGTCGACCCGCCCCCCGGAATCACCCCCGGTGCGAGCGTCGCCAGGCTGAACGGATTCCGCCCATTCAACGGCAGATCCATCATCGCCTTGTTCGTGATCACCGTCGATACCGCCGATGTCGAAGTCGCCAGTTGCGCCCCCGCCGCGCTCACTTCCACGGTAGTCGTCACCTCGCCGATCTTCAGCGTAATCGGCAGGTCGATCGTCTGCTGCACGCTGAGCCGGATCTCCGACGTAACATGCTTGTCGAAGCCCTTCTTTTCCGCACTCGCCGAATACTCTCCCGGAATCAGATACGGCACCAGGAATGCCCCGCTGGCATTGGTCTGCGTCGTCTGCCGCACCCCGGTGTTCTTGTTCTGAATCACCACCGAGACATCGGGAATCGACGCCCCCGTCGCATCCGTCACATTCCCTTGAATCGTGCCCGTCGCCGTCTGCGCCAGCGCGGTGATAGAGCAAGCGAGAGCTAGCGCTCCCAGATACAACATTCGCATCATCGTGGATTCTCCTTCACGGAGAGGCGGGTATCAGCCAACCTCAATAACATTTCCCCTGCGGGACATGGAAATCCCAGGTGGGCCTAGTATATACCACGATTTTTCGAAAAGCGACGGGCTAATTCGTTCCCTGCACCGAGAACACAAACAACGCCGACTGCGAAGCAATCGCCACATACTGCTTCCCATCCACCGCGTACGCAATCGGCGAGCTGATAATACTCGCCCCCGTGTAATAGCTCCACAGATACCGACCAGTCTTGCTCTCCAGCGCGATCAGATTCCCATCCGCCGACGACGCAAACACAACCCCGCCCGCCGTCGCCAGCACTCCCGTCGCCGAAGACCCCGTCTGCAACGGAAAATCCCATTTCTTCTCGCCTGTCAACGCATCCAGCGCCCGCACCGACCCCGGAGTCCCGATCTTCCGGTCAATCTCCTGCCCGCCGCCCGTGTACCCCTGCCCCGGCACCGGAGGCTTCGTCGCCGAAAAATACGTCGCGCACGCTTCCCGCACCGACACCAGAAAATACCCCGTCACCGGGTCCACCGATGGCGCTCCCCAATTCGCCGCCCCCGCCGCATCCGGACACACATAATTCCCCTCCGGCGTCGGAGTCGTATTCGGCAGCACAATCGGCCGCCCTTTATCATCCAGCCCCTTCGCCCACGTCTGCCGCGCAAACGCGCGCCCACCCAAAAACTCCCCCGTATTCCGGTCCAATACGTAATAAAACGCGTTCCGCTGCGCCGAAACCAGCAGTTTCCGCTTCTGCCCGCGGACCACGCCTTCAATCAGCACCGGAGTCTGATTCCCATCCCAATCATGCACATCATGCGGCGTGTATTGGAAATACCACTTCATCTTCCCTGTCTTCGCATCCAACGCCAGCACCGAGCACGAGTACAGATTGTCCCCCTGCCGCACTGATCCATCGTAGTCCGGCCCCGGATTCCCCGTCGGCCAGAAAATCGTATCCGTCTCCGCATCGTAAGTCCCTGTCGTCCACGTCGGCGATCCGCCATACTGCGCCGAAGGCTCCGGATTCCAACTCTTCCGGTTCGGATCCCCTGGCTGCGCAACCGAATGCGTCCGCCACAGCCGCTTCCCCGTAGCTGCATCATAAGCATCCACCCATCCATACAGCGCACACTCACCACTCGTCACGCCGACAATGATCTTCCCATCAATCGCCAGCGGCGCGTGCGTAATCGAAAACCCCTTGCGGTAATCATCCACCTCGATATCCCACATCACGTTGCCCGTCTTCGCATCCAGGCTCACCAGGTGCATATCCAACGTCGCCAGAAACAGCCGGTCGCCCAGCACCGCGAATCCGCGATTCGTCATCACCGTGCAATGCGCCGCCACATTCGGCAACTGCCGCGTATACTTCCACAATGTCCGCCCCGTCCGCGCATCCAGCGCCGCCGCATTGTTCAATGGACCCGTCACAAACATCAACCCGTCCACCACCAGCGGCATCGTCTCCACCGTATTCCCGCCAAACTGATACGTCCAGTCGTTCCGCAATCGGCCCACATTTTCCACCGTGATCTGCTTCAAAGCCGATGCATGCCGCCCTGCGAAATCCCCCCAATACGTCAGCCAGTTCCACGGCTCCTTCGCAGCATTCCGCAAGCGCTCGAACGTCACATTGAAATCCGCCGCCGGCTTCCACTCCGCCGGACCCATCTTCGCAACGTCATACTTCATCAAGAACGCCACCACATCGTCCGCCACGCCGGCGCCCAACACAGGATGCGCCACATCCCGCTTCGACACCGTCACATCGCGCTTCCAGAACGAATGCAGTTTCTCGGCCTCATCCATCAATACCAGCGCGAACGTATCCTCCTGTTTCTTCGCCCCGCGCACCACCGTTCCAGCCTTCGTCCGCACCGCATACAGAGTCACCCCTTCCCCCGCGGCCTTCTTCACCGCCGATGCCTTCTGGCGATTCCGCACCCGTGTCAAATCCGACGCGAATCGCCCGCCCGTCCCCCCAAACATATGGCACTTCGCGCACTGCGCCCCATACACACTCCGCCCCGCCTCGGCATTCCCAGGCACCACTTCCGCCTGCGCCACCAGTGACCGCATAAACGCAATAATCTGCCGCGTATCCGCCTCCGGCAGAGGAATCGCCGGCATCTGCGTCCCTGCAATCCCCTTCGTGATATTCCGGCTCAAATCCTCATCCGATCCGCCATGCTTCCATTCCCCTGTCGTCAAATCTGGCCCGCGCCCGCCCTTCGCATTATCGCCATGACAGGCCGAACAAGCCGAACGAAACAACTTCCGTCCACTCGCCACATCCGGATGCTGCGCCAGCGCCACCGCCCCGCAAAACAAAAACACCAAAAATGTTTTCATCGATTTTCAGTTGCCGTTCCGAAAACAATACAACGCGCTCTTCGTCCGCAAATAAATCGTCCCATCCACTATCGCCGGGCTCGCGTGGCACTCATCGTCCATATCATTCACCCGCAGAATCTCCCACTCCTTGCCCGCCTTCAGCACCACCACATTCCCCGCCTCCGACGTCATATAGATCTTCCCCTCCGCCGCCACCGGCGAAGCGAAGTACTGGCTCAGCGCCCCCGTCATCCTGCCCTGTTTCAAAACCGCCCCATCCGCCGGATTGATGGTAGTCAGAATCCCGCCTTCCTTCATCAGGTACAGCACATCCTGGTACAGCAATGGCGAAGGCACGTTCGGCAGCGACTTCGTATACGACCATACCCGCGCCCCCGGCCCTAAATCCCCCTTCGGATTCGGCCCAATCCGCACCGCCTGGAACATGTTCTGCGCCGACCGCCGCGATTGATACAGCTTCCAATCCCGCTCCCCCAGCGCCCCATCCCGGTCCAGATCCACCTGTGCCCAATCCTTCGTCACCTTCGGATCCGTAACCTCTTCCTTCGCCAGTTTCCCATCCTTGTTCTTATCCCACTGCGTCAGCACAACGCTGAAATCCGGAATATCCTCCTGCTGCCCTGTATCCGATCCGCCCGCCCACCCGAGCACGTACACCGTCTGCTTGTCTTCACTCAGCACCGGCGTCGGCTTCAACTGCCACGTCAACCCGCGGAACCACCACACTTCCTTCCCCGTCTTCACATCGTACGAAGTCAATTGATACGACCCCGCCAGAATCGCCTGCAATGGCCCGCCGGCCGGGGGTTGATACAGCACCGGAGTCGAAAATCCCCGGCTGTAATCCGGACGCTCCACCCGCCAGATCTGCTTCCCCGTCTTCTTATCAAATGCCGAGAAGAACGACCCGCTCTCCGAATCGCACGGAATCAGCAGAATGTCCCCCGCCAGCACCGGAGATGCCCCCATCCCGAACGGATTGTTGAACGGCCCCATCGGCGTCTTCCACAATTCATTTCCATCCGGCCCGTACGCCAGCAGTCCGAAATCCGTGAAGAACACATACACGTTTTTCCCATCGCTCACCGGACTCGGCGATGCCGGAGTATTCGACTTGTGCAACTCCTGCTTCCGCGGCCGTGGCGATTCCCGCCGCCACAAAATCTGCCCCGTCTTCCGATCCAAACAAAACGTGAACAATTTGTCCTGTTCAAACGCCGTCAAAAATATCCGGTCGCCCGTCAGAATCGGCGACGAATGCCCTGGAGGCAGCGCTGTCTTCCACACCACGTTCTTCGAAGGCCCGAACTCCACCGGCACGTTCGTCGCGTTCGACACGCCCGCCGACCCCGGCCCGCGAAACTGCAACCAGTCCGTCGCCTGCGCCGCGGCCCCCGCCGCCAGCAACAATACACACGCTTTCAGCATGCCCAGCCTCCTCGAGGGAATAAGTATTCCTTTATATCACGCAGGCGTCCGTAACCTTTCTGATCGGCGTTAATCGGCGGCGATTCCCTTTTGCGCGTCCTGTTAGTAGTCTGTAGGAATGAGGCTCCGAGTATGCATCACCCTAGCACTACTCTGCCTCCTCGCCGCCTTTGCCTGGGCGCAGCGCTCCGCCAACGTCTGGTCCCGTTACGAATACGAGATGCAGGACCCCATCGACGATCCGCCCGACGTCGGCCGCAAAGGCGAGTTCGCCCTCGGCCGCCTCCGTTACCGCTCCCCGCTCGATGGCCGTGGCCGCTATTTCCGCTGGGGCATCGACGCCAACAAAGGCGATCGCGTCTTCATCTCCCTCCTCCACCGCCTTACCCGCATCGATGTCGAACCCATTGAAACCATCATCGACATCTCCAGCGACGAGATCTTCAACCACCCGTTCCTCTTCGCCGTCTCCATCGGCGACTGGACCATCTCCCCCTCCGAAGCCGAACGCCTCCGCCGCTACTTCGACCGCGGCGGCTTCCTCCTCGCCGACGACTTCCACAATGAGCGCGAATGGGCCATCTTCATGGACGGCATCCGCAGGATCGACCCCAAAGCCAATGTCGTCGAACTCGCCGACGCCGATTCCATCTTCCACACGGTCTTCGATCTCACCAACCGCGTCCGCGTCCCCGGCGCCAACGTCGTGCACGGTTCCGGCATCGAACGCGGCGGCACGAACCCGCACTGGCGCGCCATCCTCGATTCCAAAGGCCGCGTCATGGTCGCCATCACCTTCAATCAGGACATCGGCGACGGCTGGGAATTCGCCGACGATCCCTACTATCCCGAGCGCTTCTCCTCCGAAGCCATCCGCCTCGGTGTCAACTACGTCATCTACGCCATGACCCATTGAACAGGAGCGATAGTCTCCGATCTGATGTAGACTACGGCCTGTGACAGCACCACCTGATCGGCGCAGCGGAGTCTCGTGGGCCGAAACGTTCCCAGACGGGCCAACCGCATCCAGCGTTCCGTCGGGCTTGGCTGCCGGAACGGTATTCGTGTTTAACCAGCCTGCAGGAACCGATCCGATTCAGTTGACCACCGCTCCCGGCGCCCACGGCATTGTCCTTTTCACATTCGGAACCGCCAACGTCGTCGAGCGCGAACAGGGCGGCGCACTGCTCTACGACCGGCGCGTCGAACCCGGCGACCTGCTGATCGGCAACAGTTGGCGCGATGGAGTCACGCATTCCGTTTCCTGGGATGCACCCCACCAGGCAATCGCCCTCTTCCTGAACTCATGCACAGTGGTGGCGGCATGCCGTTCCCTTGATCTCGACTACCACGGCGCCGCGTTCGATGACCGCTACCTCGTGCGCGATCCGCTGCTGGAGCAGTTGGCCCGATCCCTTGGCCGCGAACTGTCCGAAGATTTCGCGCATGGCCCGCTTTATGCGGAGCAGCTCATGCTGACAGCCGCCGTCCAACTCGTCCGGGGATACACTTCCAATCGGCGAACCCATCGCCTTCCCAATCGGGGAGGTCTGCCAGGAGCAAGGCTAGGGCGTGTCGAGGATCTGGTGCGTTCCCGTCTCGGTGAGCAACTTCGCCTCGAGGACCTTGCGGACGCGGCTGGGCTGTCCTCGTTTCATTTCTGTCGCGCGTTCCGGCAAGCGACAGGCCTCGCGCCCTTCGAGTTTGTCGCAAGCCTGCGCATCGAAGAGGCCAAGCGCCAGCTTCGCGAAACGGAGCGTAGCGTGTTCGAGATCGCCATCGACGCCGGCTTTCAGAGCGCGAGCCACTTCTCCCAAATCTTCCGCCGCCACGTGGGCCAGACACCGACGGCCTACCGCCGCGCTACTTCTTAGCAATCCAGCGCTACCGGCGGCAATCTCGCGACAATCCGTGCGCCCCGCGGCTGATACGCTGAGCCTCCATGAACGTATTGCTCCTGGTATCGCTTGCGGCCTTTGCTCTCCATGCGCAGAACGCGCCGCCGGACCTCGTGTTGCTCAACGGCAAGGTGTTTACCGGCGACGCCAAACGCCCGTTCGCCGAAGCGATCGCGGTGAAAGGGGACCGTATTCTTGCCGTTGGAACCTCCGCCATGGTGGGTGCCCTCGCAGACCGCAACACACAGCGAATCGAGCTCGCCGGACGGGTCGTCATACCCGGGATTTACGACGCCCACTTCCACTCCCTGCTGACCCCGCCCGGCGGAAAGCAACTCGCCTTTGAGGAGCGCGATCCCAGTTGGGAGCAGACGCAAGAGTCCGTCGAACGCGCGGCCCGCGAGGCAAGTGCAGCCACGTGGATCTTCGGCGTTGTCGGTGCAAAGGTCATTCTTTCCCCCGACGCCAACAGAGCAGCGCTCGATCGTATTGCTCCCCGCCATCCCGTCTATCTCACGACCTTCTACGGCCACGGAGACCTCTTCAACACAGCGGCCATGAACGCGCTCGCGATCACAGACCACGAGCCCGATCCTCCGGGCGGCCGTTTCGAGCGCCAGCAAAATACCCAGCGCTTGAACGGAAAAGCCTGGGAGTATGCACAGTGGGGTCTCCGCCGCCGCCTCGCTCGCCTGCTCCCCGACGAAGTCATCAAGGACAGCCTGCGCACCACCGCCGCAGCCATGCTGCGGTTTGGCATCACCTCCGTCGATGACATGCCATTCCTCGACATGGACCGATACGTTAAGCTGCGTGAAGAGATCGCATCACCCATCAGGCTCCGCGCCATTCGCATGCCGATTCCGGGCGAATCCGAACCGCGCCAGGGACGAACGCCGCAATCCGGCCGCGTGAAAGTCGAAGGCACGAAGTGGATTCTGGATGGAACTCCCTTCGAACACGGTGTCGCCTTGCGCGGACGTTATGCCGACGCTCCCCATCGTTCGGGCGCCATGAATTTCTCCGCAACGGAAATCGGAAAGCTCATCGAGGATGCCGTCCGCGAAAAGCAGCCGCTATTGCTCCATGCCGGCGGAGACCGCACCCTCGAAACCATCCTCCGCGAGATGGAGCGGCGTCCGCGCCTGGATTGGAAGCAGAAGCGAGTCCGTATCGAGCACGGCGATGGCGTCACTGGCGATCTCATCCAGCGTGTGCGTAATGCCGGTCTTGTCGTTCTCCAGAACCCTACGCACTTTTCGCTGGTCGATCTCATCGCCGCGCGCTATGGGAGCGGCACGCCCTTCTTTCCGCTGCGCTCGCTCGTCGAGCAAGGGATCCCGGTCGCCTTTGGTTCGGATGGGCCGTTCAACCCCTACCTCAACATTATGCTCGCCTCGCTGCATCCCGCCCGTCCGCGGGAAGCGATCACCCGTGAGCAGGCCGTCGAAGCGTACACGCACGGGTCAGCGTACGCCGCGTTCGTCGAGAAGGAGCGAGGGCGCCTGGAACCTGGCAAACTGGCCGACCTCGTCGTGCTCACTCAGGATATCTTCACCGTGCCACCGGAGAAACTGCCGGCCACCGCAAGCATCCTCACGATCATCGGCGGACAGATCGTGTACGGCGCCTTGCAGGCGGGCTCGGATTTATTGGACGGCCATGCCCGATAGAGAACGCTTGCAGCGCAGCTAGTGCATATCCAACTTAATACGCCTAGCATTTGCTATGCTGGCCGTGGAGGTAAGCGTGG
>CALFYN010000818.1 GCA_937952345.1 uncultured Acidobacteriota bacterium | reverse complement strand
CAACGAGATTTTCGTCATGCAGAAAAACGAACCTCCTATTTCAATACAATAGCGCCAATCGCATACACTGGGAATATCCCCCTCGCAAACCTATGAGTGCATCACAGACAGAGCGGCGCAGACAATACCCGTTTCAGCAGATCGAGCCGAAGTGGCAAGCCTATTGGGAAGAGCACAAGACATACCGCACGGCGAACCCCGGCGAGGCCGGCTTCGACGCCACGAAGCCGAAATACTACGTGCTCGACATGTTTCCGTATCCGAGCGGCGACGGGCTGCACGTGGGCCATCCGGAAGGCTACACAGCGACGGACATCGTCTCGCGATACCGCCGTAAGCAAGGGTGGAACGTGCTGCATCCGATGGGGTGGGACGCCTTCGGGCTGCCCGCCGAGCAATACGCCATCAAGACCGGACAGCATCCGAGCATCACCACGGGACGCAACGTGGACCGCTTCCGCGCGCAGTTGAAGCGGCTGGGGTTCTGCTATGACTGGGACCGCGAGATCAACACGACGGATCCGGGTTACTACCGGTGGACGCAGTGGATCTTCCTGCAGATTTACAACTCCTACTTCGATGAAGCGACGAAGTCCGCGCGTCCGGTGGCGGAGTTGGAAGCGCAAGGGTTGTCGCGCGAGGAAATCGATGCACGGCGTTTGGCCTATGTAGCCGAGGTGCAGGTGAACTGGTGTCCCGGGTTGGGCACGGTGCTGGCGAACGAAGAAGTGGTGGATGGGAAGAGCGAAGTGGGCGGGTTCCCGGTGGAGCGGCGTCCGCTGCGGCAATGGATGCTGCGCATCACGGCTTACGCGGACCGCCTGGGCGATGAACTGGAGCATCTGGATTGGCCGGAAGGGATCAAGCGGCATCAACGAGAGTGGATCGGGCGTTCGGAAGGCGCGGAAGTGAAGTTCGCCATCGAGGGCCGCGAGGAATCCATCACTGTTTTCACGACGCGTCCGGACACGTTGTTCGGGGCCACCTACATGGTGCTGGCGCCGGAGCATCCGCTGGTGAACGCCATCACCACGCCGGAACAACAAGAGGACGTGGAAGCGTATTGCCGGATGGTGGCGAGCAAATCCGACATGGAGCGCACGGCGCTATCGAAGGTGAAGACGGGCGTGCCGACGGGTGGCTACGCGATCAATCCGGTGAATGGGGAACGCATTCCGGTGTGGATTGCGGACTATGTGTTGATCAGCTACGGGACCGGGGCGATCATGGCGGTGCCGGCGCACGACGACCGCGACTATGAATTCGCCACGCAATTCGGGCTGCCGATTCGCGAAGTGGTGCAGGCGCCGGCGGGCAACGAGGAGAAGTGCTTCACCGGCGACGGGGTTTCGATCAATTCGCCTTTGATTGACGGGCTGCCCACGCAGGAGGCGAAACGCAAGATCACGGCGTGGCTGGAAGAGCGTGGGTTGGGCAAGAAGACCATTAACTACAAGTTGCGCGACTGGTTATTCGCGCGGCAGCGTTACTGGGGTGAACCGTTTCCCATCATCTGGCGCGATGGCAAGCATGAGGCGCTGCCGGATGCGGAGTTGCCCGTGGTGCCGCCGCCGTTGGAAGATTACAAGCCCACGGGTACGCCGGAGCCGCCGTTGAGCAAGGCGGAGGATTGGGTCCGTTATTCGGAACACGCACAGCGCGAGACGAACACGATGCCGCAATGGGCGGGATCGTGCTGGTATTACCTGCGGTTCACGGACGCGCGCAACAGCACGCGTTTTGCTTCGACTGAAGCCGAGCAGTACTGGATGGGGCACAATCAGAAGCCCGGAGGCGTGGATCTCTACGTGGGCGGCACCGAGCACGCGGTGCTGCACCTGCTGTATGCGCGCTTCTGGCACAAGGTGCTCTACGACCTGGGCTATGTGACGACGCCGGAGCCGTTTCAGAAGCTGGTGAATCAAGGCTTGATTCTTGGCGAAGACGGACAGAAGATGTCGAAGTCGCGCGGCAATGTGATCAACCCGGATCACGTGATCGCCGAATACGGGGCGGACTCGCTGCGTTTGTTTGAGATGTTCATGGGTCCGCTGGAACAGGTGAAACCGTGGAGCACGAAAGGCGTGGAAGGCGTGTACCGCTTCCTGGGCCGTGTGTGGCGCCTGTTTATGGACTCAGCGGACGAAGGCGACACCTACACGTTTTCGCCGAAGGTGCAGGATGTACCAGCGCCGATGCCATTGCTGAAGGTGCTGCACGAGACGATTCGCAAGGTGGGCGCCGATATCGAAGGCATGGCTTTCAACACGGCGATCTCGCAGATGATGATCTGCACGAATGAACTGACGGCGGCGGAAGTGCGCCCGGTGAGTGTGCTGGCTCCGTTCCTGCACCTGTTGAATCCCTACGCTCCGCATCTGAGCGAGGAGTTGTACAGCATCTTGCAGCAGAGGTTCGACGCGTTGCCGAAGGGTCCGCTGTCGGAACTTCCGTGGCCGCACTTCGATGAGAAGTTTCTGGTGGAGGATACCATCGAGGTGGTGCTGCAGGTGAACGGCAAGGTGCGGGGACGCCTGACTGTGCCGGCGAACATCGATGGGGAAGCATTGAAAGCCGAAGCGCTGGCAAACGAAAAGGCGCTGGAGCACATCGCCGGAAAAGAGATCCGGAACGTTATCGTTGTGCCCAAGCGCCTTGTGAATATCGTCGTGAAGTAAGCGCGTTACCGGGAGAGGCTCACCTGAGCGGTTTCGTTGCCGGGGGCGAACACCTTCACTTCGACTCGGCGGCTGAGGCGATTGCGCTCTTTCGATTTGACGTCGGTCATTTCGACGCTGTTCTCGCCGAAGCCCATGAGTTGGATGCGGTGCAGCGGGATGTTGTGCTTGGTGGCGAGGTAGCGCACGACGGCTTCGGCGCGCTGGCGGCTGAGGTTGAGGTTGTAGTTGCGGTCTCCGGTTTGATCGGTGAAGCCGTGCACTTCAACGACGTGGAACTTAGCGCTGGCTTTGTCTGCGATGAGGTCGAGTTTTCCCATCTCTTCATCGGTGAGCTTGGAACTGGCGAATTTGAAGAGCACGGTTTCGGAAGCGACCATGCGCAATTGCCCGAGGCTTTCGACGCGGGCGTTCACTTGATCGGCGGCGCGATGGGCGTTGACGGCCTTGACGTCGGCTTCTCCGGCGCGTTGCGAAGCTTGATTGGCGGCGGTCTGCGCGTTGGCCGCGCTCTGCAGCGCATCACCGGCGCGCGCATCGGCGCCCTTGGCCATCTCGCCAAGGCGGGAGGCATCATTGGCCTGTTTTTCCTCAAGGGCGGACATCTGGTCTGATGTCTTCTTCTCCACTTCGCCGATGCGTGCCGTGGTTTTTGACTCAGAGGTGTTCACCCGATCGAGCACGTATCGCTTGGTGGCGCATCCGGAAGTGGTGAGCAGCGCTGCTCCCAGTGCAATCGCTTGGAACCGAGGAAAGTAGGTCACGTTTCAAACTCCTTCTGCGTCCTTTTCTAGCAATCGCCGTGCCAACTGGTGCGGGAAACATCTATCCCAATGCAAACGCCACAGATAGCCGCAAATGGGGGTATCGCGGAGGGCGCTTGCGAGTTGGTAGTTCTTACAAGGTGCGGCGTTCATCCGGTCTATAATCGCAGTGATGCTGCCATTGCTACTTGCTTTCCTTGCTCTGCCCGCCGCTGGGGTGGAATTAGAAGTTGTCTCTCACCAGCGCATCTGGAATGAGGCTCCACACTCGGCATTCGGAGACATTATTCGATATCAGAACCGCTGGTATGCCGTGTTTCGGGAAGGCAAAGGCCACGCCCCGCGCGCGGGACTAACGGATGACGGGACACTGCGGGTGATCACCTCGGCCGACGGAGCGAACTGGCAATCGGCAGCCTCGATCGTGGAAGAAGGTACGGATTTGCGCGATCCGCATCTGTCGATCACGGCGAAGGGCGAACTGATGATTGTGTCGGGCGGATCGAAGTATCCGAACGGCGTGTATCAGACGCGCCGGCCGCGGGTGATGTTTTCTTCGGACGGACGCACGTGGACGAAGCCGCATCCGATATTGGAGGACGGGCACTGGCTGTGGCGCGTGACGTGGCACAAGGGACGGGCGTATGGCGTATCGAAATTCGGCTCGCCGAGCGCCGAGCGCAAGCAGGATCCACGCCGGCAGATCTTCGTGACATCCAAGGACGGACGCGAGTGGGAAACGATTCAGGAGTTGAAGGTGCCGGGTGGCGATGAGACCACGGTGCGCTTTACGAAGAGTGGCGAAGCGATCGCGCTGATGCGCATGTCGGCGGGCGACAACATCGCCGTGATCGGGCGGAGCAAGGCACCGTACAAGGAATGGACGTGGGCCAAGAGTGGGTATTTCATCGGCGGGCCGAACTTCATTATTCTGCCGACGGGGCGGATGATCGCGGGCGGACGGCGCTTCCCGGAGAAGTACGGTTCGAATCCGGTGACGATGCTGGGGGAACTGACGATGTCGGCGTATACGCCGCAACTGAAACTGGAGAGCGGCGGCGATTCCAGCTATCCCGGGTTTGTGTGGCACGAGAATCTGCTGTGGACGCTGTATTATTCGTCGCACGAGGGAAACACGGCGATTTATCTGGCGAAGATTCGGGTGGAGTAAAGGCGCCCCGTAGCCTGCTGAGGTATCTTAGCCGGCCGCCGATAAACGCCGATAAACGCGGATTTTTTCAGCAACCACCTACAGGCGCGGCTGAGGAGGCTTGAGCACGGTCCAGGGAGTGACGCCCTTGCGCTTCATGTGGCGCTTGTAGACGCGGTCCTGCGCGGTGACGAAGACCCAATCGAGATCGGGGCCTCCGAAGACAACGTTCGAGAGCGCGCCATCGTGCGGCTTGCTGAGAATGCCCACGACGCGCCCTGGTTGATCGAGCACTTGCAGGCCCATGCGCGTGGTGACCCAGAGGTGGCCCTCGGTATCCACCGTCATGCCGTCGGCGGTGCTGGAGGAGGAATCGTCGGGCGTTTCCAGCCGGTAGAACGGCACACCGTTTTCGAGCGATCCATCCGGCTGCACCTGAAACGACCACACCCACTTGCCGCGCGAATCGGCGACCATGAGCAGGGATTGATCCGGCGAGAGCATGATGCCGTTGGGAAACTCGAAGCCTTTGTCGAGCACGACGCGCTTGTTGCGGGTGGCATCGACGAACCACACTTTTTTACCGGGAGGATCGGTGAACCAGATCTCGCCCTTACTGTTGATGACGAGGTCGTTGGAGGTGACGCCGTCCACAATGACGGTTTCCGAGCCATCCATGCCGTAGGCGACGATGCGCTTGCGCCCGTTCTGGCAGGCATAGAGCCGTCCGTCGGGACCGAACATGAGGCCGTTGGCCGCGCCCGTGTCTTCCTTGAAGACGGTGACTTTGCCGTCGATGCCGATGCGGTGGATGCGGTTGTTGGGGATGTCGGTGAAGAATACGTTGCCCTGTTTGTCGACGGCCGGGCCTTCGGTGAAGCGGTGGCCGCTGCTGACCAGTTCCCAATCGCTGGCGGGGTCGAGGGCGAGCGACAGGAAATGGCGGTCCTTCATCTGGGTGCTCTTTTGAATGGGCCGCGGATAATCGCGCCACAGCCAGCGCATGACGTCGGGCAGAATGGCGGAGCCGTGTTTGCCGTTGTGGCCTTCGATGCCGATTTCGAACTTCATGTCATAGCCGGCGTAATCGAGGGCGGAGGCCATGTCCTCATTGGCGATAAACCAATTTCCACCGTAAATGTTCTGGTCGGCGCGGCCGTCCTGGAGGAAGATGCGCAGCGGCTTCGGCTCTGTCTTGCGGATGAGGGTGGGATAGTTCTGGCCGCCACGCAGATTGACGAAGCTGCCGATGAAGCTGATGACGCGGTGGAATTGATCGGGGCGTTCCCAGGCGGCGGTGAAGGCGGCGATCCCGCCGGAGCTCGATCCCATCAGGCCGCGGTCATCGGGGTTGTTCGACAGGTTGTGCTTTTTGGCGACTTCCGGGATGATCTCTTCGATGAGAAAGCGCGCATAGCGGGGCCCGAGGGCGTCGTACTCGAAGGAGCGGTTGTAGCGGGCCTGTTGATCGGGGGAGGCGGCGGGCATCACGCCGGGATTGATGAAGATCCCGATCATGACGGGGATTTGTTTCTTGTGGATGAGATTGTCGAGCACGATGGGGACACGGAAGGCGCCCGCTTCGCGCACCATGCCGGCGCCATCCTGAATGATCATGAAGGGGGTTGGGCGCGAGGCATCGTATTGGGCGGGGACGTAGATCCAGTAGTCGCGCACGGTGCCGGGAAAGATGCGGCTGGTCCAGGTGTGTTGGGTGACGGAGCCTTTCGGCACACCGGCCTGACGCTGGGAATCGGGGCCGAGTGTGTACTCCTGGGCGAAGGCCGAGCCACTCAGCAAGAGCGCGCAAAGCAAACCGGCGCGGGCGGCGATCACGAGCGGGATCCTTGCCGGGCGAACACGCGTTTGGCGGCCTGAACCGTCTCTTCGACTTCGCGTTCGGTGTGGACGGCGGACACATAGATGCGGCCATCGGGGAGCAGGAAGAGTCCCTCGTCGAGCGCCTCGCGGATGAAGCGCGCGAGCCGGTCTTTGTCATCGGTGAACGTATCGCGGTAGTTGCGCAGCGTGGTTTTTTCGTTGAAATGGAGGGAGAATGCGGCGCCGAATCCGGTGGTGACGAGCGGGATGCCGGCCTCGCGCGCGGCATTGGCGATGCCCTGCCGCAGCAGTTCGCCCATGCGGTTGGCGTGGGCCAGCGCGGAACCGTCTCGCAGCACATCGAGCGTGGCCACGGCAGCGGCCATGCCCAGCGGATTGCCGTTGAAGGTGCCGCCGTAGGCGACGCCGGTGAGCATGCTCTCCATGTATTCTTTTCGCCCCGCGAAGGCGCTGAGCGTGATGCCGCCGGCCACGGCCTTGCCGAAGGTGGCCAGATCGGGTACGACGCCGAAGTGTTGCTGCGCTCCGCCGGGAGCCATGCGGAAGCCGGTGATCACTTCATCGAAGATCAACAGCGCGCCGCGCTCGCGGGGAATGCGCTGGAGGCCTTCGAGGAACTCCGGTTCGGGCACGAGGCAGCCGCTGTTGCACAAGACGGGTTCGGTGATGACCGCGGCGATCTGGTTTTCGTAACGCTCGAAACAGCGTTCGAGCGCGGCGGCATCGTTCCACGGGCAGACGACGACGTTCTCGACGACGTTGGCCACTTGGCCCTTCGAATCGAGGGTGGGACAGGGAGCATCGGGCAGCCCCATACGCTCGGGGTTGGGGCGGTAGCTGATGAGCGCCTGATCGTGCCAGCCGTGATAATGCCCTTCGAAGCGGAGGATGCGGTGGCGGCCCGTGACGGCGCGGGCAATGCGCCAGACGGCGGCCACGGCTTCGCTGCCGGTGGAACTGTAGGCGACCAATTCGGCGCAGGGCACCATGGCCTGAATGCGTTCGGAGACTTCGCATTCGAGGTCGTGCTGCGCGCCGTAGTTATGCGGCTTGTCGGCCTGGCGGCGCATGGCGTCGACCAGCACCGGATGCCGGTGGCCGAGGATGAGGGGGCCCCAGGCAAGGGCATAGTCGATGTATCCGTTGCCATCGACGTCGGTGAGGCGCGGCCCTTCGCCATCGGCGAAGAACAAAGGCACGGGAGCCTTGGCGCGGAAAGGGCTGCTCACGCCGCCCGTCAGTGATTTCGCGGCCCGCGCCAGCATGGCGCGCGATTTTGCGTAACGATCCATGTTGATTATTTCCCGTCCGTGCGGAAGGGCACCGCCGGCAGGCCTTCCTTATTGATCAAATTCGCCACCGGGTCGTTTTCCCAGGCATAACGCACGTACACCGGCTCCTTCACCAGGGGACTGGACACCACTACGGTATTCCCTTCCAGCACGGCTTCTGCCTTGAAGAAACGCCGGTCGGAATTGGAAATGCGGAAGCCCGTGAGTTGCTGGCCATCCTTGGCGGCGAGGCCCGAGCCGACGTGATGGAACCACACACGGAGGGCGTTACGTTCGCGTGTGACGCCGCGCAACTCGGGGCCGGAGTACTCAATCTTCTCGCCGTAGGCGACGGCGCGGGCGGTGAGGGCGAGCCGCGTGCCGACGGTCAACTTATCCTTGGGGTGGATATCGTTGGGCTCGCCGACATCGATGGCGAGCGCCTGGCCGGTGTTGGCGAGTTCGAGGGTCGCGGTTTGCGAATCGCGGATGACGGCCCACTCGCGGCCTGCCGGGGGATTGAAGCTGGCCAGTTGCACCCATAAAAATGGGAACTGCCCCTGGCCCCACTGCTTGCGCCAATCGAGGATCATGGCGCCGAAGAGGCGGCGGTAGAGTTCGTTGTCGGTGGGTCCGGCGTTGGCCTCGCCCTGATACCAGATGGCTCCGCGAATGCCGTAATCAACGAGTGGGGCGATCATGCCGTTGTACAAGCCGGAGGGGGAATGGGGATGTCCGGGAGCGCCCTGGGGCTGCGATGGAGCGCGCGGGACGGCTTTTCCGGCGGCCTTGGCGGCGGCTGCTTCCTTTTTCCACTTGGCCAGCGCCTGGTCGTACTTCTTCTTCTGCGCCGGATACTGCTTGGCGGCTTTGTCCCAGTTATCGAGATACCAGTGCAGGTTCAGATCGTCGAAGAGGGCTTCATGACGGGTCCAGGCCTGGGCGGGCGTTCCGCCGACCGCCGATTGCACAATGCCGACGGGCACGCCGCGCGTTTCCATGAGGTGGCGCGCGAAGAAGTATGCCACGCCGGAAAAGACGGGCGCATTCTCGGGAGTGCAGACTTTCCAGGAGGCATCGGTGACGTCGGTTTGCGGGGTGGCCGATACGGTGGTCTTCACCTGAAAGAAGCGGATTTGCGGATGGTTGGCGGCGGCGATTTCCTTTTCCGCGTTGGTGGAATTGCGCAGCAGCCACACCATGTTGGATTGTCCGGAGGCGACCCACACTTCGCCCACTAAAACATTTTGGATAGTAATTGTATTGGAGCCGGCGATGGTCATGGTGTAGGGTCCGCCGGCGCTCAGCGGGGGCAGGAACACGTCGAAGCGCCCGTCCTCGAGGGCGAACGCCTTGACTTGCGTCTGGCCGAGCGTCACCGTTACTTCTTCACCGGGTGTCGCCGAACCCCAGATGCGCACGGGCATTCGCTGCTGCAGCACCATGTTGTCGGAAATCAGGGCCGGCAGTTTCACCGCGGCCTGAGCCGCGCAGGCCAGCAACACAAGAACGATCGCCTTCATCATTTGCTCCTCCTTATTTCATGCCGCCGTTGGCTACGGCGCGCGGCTTCGAAGTCGCTCCCGGCCCGTTGGGTCCGCCCAGAGCCGGAGTCTCATAGGGGTAGACATCGGGCACCACTTTGACGCCGGTGGTGACCTTCAAGGGAAAGGAACTGCCGCTGGGGTAGGTCAGTTCGACGAAGTACGCAGTGAATCCCTTGTCGGGCTTGGGGACGGAAGCCTGATACACGCCGGGTTTCGATTCCTTGAGCGGTGTGGGCTTGTAGGCCTTGCCGATTTTGTCGAGCCGGAAGTCGCGGGCCTCGGGATTGTTTGCCTGCCACAGTTTCACTTCGGCGGGCTTGTCGGTGACTTTCACGGTGATGGTTCCATCCTTGGCAATGCGCCAATCAAAGCGCGGCCGGGGACGGTTGTTGACGATCATGCTGTAGAAAGCGCCGACGGACTCGCGGGCATCCGAACCCGAGAGCGAGTGCTTCGCGTTCGGCACGTAGCGCAAGTATTTTTCGCCCTTCAGATCCTTGAAGTAGAACTGCGAGGAATCGGGGATGAAGAACTCATCGCCGGCGGCATTGACGATGAACTTAGGCATGGTGAGGCGGTCGCGGTATTCGTAGGGCTCGACGATCTTCAGCATCTCGGCGTAGCGCTTCGTGCCGGAGTATTTCATGATGTCGTGTTCGACGTAATCGTCGATGGCGGGGGCCCAGAAGCCGTAGACGCGCCAGTGATGGACGAACGAAGGTACCATGTTGAGGAGATCAATGACGGCCGGGACGATGGCCACCACGCGCTTGTCGACGGCGCCCGTGGTCCAGGTGGTCCAGCCGCGCTTGGATCCGCCCATGACGACGAACTGATCCACCTTTCCGCCATTTTGGGCGACGACGGCGGTGATGGTGTCCATGGCGCGCACGGCGCTTTTCGTCATTGGCAGGCGGGCCAGCCACTGCTCGCTCTGGCCTTCCAGATATTGCTTCCAGCCATAGGCGATGAGGGAATCCTCCACGCGCTGGCGGGTTTCGCCATGAAAGCTGAGCGGCTGATTGGGCACCATGCGCAATTCGGAGGCGACCGTACCCGTTTGGGTGGCGAGGGCTGCCGTAAAGGCGTCCACGCGATCCGGCGGGCCACCGCGATTGCTGCCTCCGCTAATAAACAAAAAGCCCTTGTCGTGTTTCAGCTTGTCGGGCTTGACGATGGTCAGCCAGTGCTTCCAGACGGTGCGATTGACTTCCTTTTCGGTCAACCAGGCCTGTGAGGTGAGGTCCACCACGTAGGCCGTGTAGCCCGGGCCGGGAATGGTGCGCACCACCTCGAATTTATAGTTTGGATCCGGGGCTTTGACGTACCGGTCCAGCGCCGTTTCTCCCGCCAGAAGCGGAATCGCGGCCAACACCAACAAAGAAAAAATGCGTTTCATAAAGCTGCTATACCATCCAAGCTCCGCCAGAGATACCACGACGCCACCGAACAGTAGGGGCGCCAGGGTGTGGCGATTTGTTCCATTTCCGCCGGCTTGGGCAGTTCGTGGAGGCCGTAAATATTCTTGATCGCCTTGCGCACGCCCAAATCGCCCGTGGGCAGAACGTCGTTGCGGCGGAGGGCGAAGATGAGGAACATCTGCGCGGTCCAGACGCCGATGCCTTTCACCTGGGTTAAGGCGGCGATGACTTCCTCGTCGGTTTTTTCCGGCAGTTGGTCGAACACCACTTTGCCATCGGCGGCATGGCGCGCGAGGTCGCGGATGTAGTCTGTTTTGGCCGCCGACAATCCGCACTTGCGCAGTCGCGGCTTGCGTAGCCGCAGCACATGCTCGGGGGTGAGTTGGGCATCGGGCATGGCGTCGAGGAGGCGGCCGACGATGACGCGTGCGACGTTGCCGCTGACCTGTTGATAGACGATGGAGCGGACGAGGGTGTCGAAATTGGGCTCGCGGTATTCGATGCGGTACGGCCCGACGCGCGAGATCACCTCGCTCAGCGCGGAGTCGTTCTTCTTAAGATGCAGGATGGCACGGCGCATGGAAACGCAATGGAACGGCGAAACGTCCACCAATGTGACATTGTAAATCTTATGGCGCTCCTATTGGCTTCCCTGCTTTTTTTCACTCTCCCGGCGCAACAGACCAAGCCGCCCGAGGAGCAGGAGTTGCCGACGATCAAGGTGGATGTCGACCTGGTGAACGTGCTCTTCTCCGTGCGCGACAAGAAGGGCGCCTTCATCAACAATCTCACCAAAGACGACATTCAGATTTTTGAAGATGGGAAAGAACAGGCCATCCAATCGTTCACGCGGGAAACGGACCTTCCGATCACAATGGGCCTGCTGGTGGATGTGAGCGGATCGCAGGAGCGCTTGATTGAAGAAGAGCGCCGCGCGGCGACGCAATTCTTCCGCCAGGTGTTGCGCCCGAAGGATCTGGCGTTTCTGATCAGCTTTGGTTCCGAGGCGGAACTGTTGCAGGACTACACCTCTTCAGTGAAGTTACTGCAGGCGGGACTGAGTGAACTGAAGGTGAACGCGGCGGTGGGCGGACTGCACCCGGGACCGGTGCCCACCATCGGGCAACCGCGCGGCACGATTCTTTTCGATGCGGTATATCTGGCAGCGAATGAGAAACTGAAAGGCGAGGTCGGGCGGAAGGCGATCATCCTCATTACAGACGGCGTGGACATGGGCAGCCGCGTCAAGTTGCGGGAGGCGCTGGAATCGGCGCACAAGACGGACGCCATCATTTACAGCATCTATTACGTGGATTGGCGGGCGTACGGCGGTTACGGGGCGCCGGGCGACGGCGACTTGAAGAAGCTGTCCGAGGATACTGGAGGGAAAGTGTACAAGGTGGATCGCCGCTACTCGCTGGACATGATCTTCGATGAGATTCAGAAGGAAATGCGTAGCCAGTATTCGCTGGCATACTCGCCCGCTAACGGGCAACGCGACGGGAGTTTCCGCAAGCTGGAGATCAAGACCAAGGCCAAGGATCTGAAGGTGCAGGCGCGCAAAGGCTACTATGCTACGGCAGCACGCTGATCTCTTTGAAGTAGACCGTGCCGCGGCCGTCGCTACTTACAGGTTGGGGGGCTGGTTTCTTTTAGTGAATTCAATGCTGCGCATGCTGATTTGACGACGTTAGCGTCCATGCTACCAGTTGCTTCGCGCAGCACTGGGACGCCTTCCTTCACCTCAAACAGGCCAATGTAGTACAGTGCCTTCGCTCGATGTTTATAGTCCGCTGCACTACCAAGGCCGATGACTGACTTGCGCCAGACAACGTCCTTGCGGCGGGAAACCTCGCGAATTGCATCTTCGGCCATGTCCTCGCGGCCGCTGGCAGCCACATTCATCAATGCCGACAGTGCTTTTGGCGTGCCCGCCCTGCCGATGGCCCCAGCGACTTCTCTCGTCAGTGAATTGGATCGAGGCTGTTGCAGAAGGAGCCGGGATAGACTGTCGACGACACTGTCAGGAATGGGCGCCTGGAAGCTACTGATAATGGCCAGCCGCATTCTTTCCTGCAATTTCTTATCTTCCACTAACGCCAGCAGGTCCTGGTAGGAGGCTTCACCGCTTATCTGTCGCAGCGCCGTCGCCGCAGATCGAGACAATTGATAATCCGGGTTTCTTTCCTTCGTCTTGAGAAGCTCCATCAGAGCCGAGATGGAGCCGGCGTCTTTCATGGAACCCAGGGCATCAATCGCCAGACGCTTGAGTCTCTGATCGCTGGTGGCAAGAAACTTTCTAACAGCAGGGGCATGCGTGGGGTCACCGAGGTTGCCTAGGGCACGTATCGCAATGGGACGCAAGTTCGCATCGTTTTCCACGAGCGAAGAGAGAAGCACCCCACCCTGCTTGATTCTCGCGGCGCCGATATTGGATATTGCGGACCGCCGAAGTTCATCATTCGCACCTGCGCTATCCGCTGCAACCTGCAAGATTGTCTGGGTGCTTTGAGAAGGAAAATCCTCAGCTAACCAATTCAGGGCAAGACGGCGTTTCCAAAAAGGAGCGCTCGGATTACCAACTTCTGCGATCAGCCCCGCAGCAGTACGTGGTGCGGTGAATGCCGTACCGCCAGTCAATTCCGCACCTTCCGCAACGTCCGCCGCGGGGTACTCGTACCACACGTGGAAAGGCGCCGAGTTTGCCGGCTGACGAGTTCGGATCGAGGGCAAGACAACCACGATTGGTCCCCGTTGCTTTGGGGCGGCCGGCGCGATGATTTCCTCTTGAAACTCATGCTTCCCACGGGCGGGAACTCGCCCAAAAGCACCTCCGGCCAATACCGGACGGCGAGGTGAGGCCAAGGCGGCGATAAAGAGATTGACGAAAGCGCCCGAGTCCTTCGGGACGAGTTCGGAAAGGGAGCCAAAGGGGATGATCGCCGTTCCATCAGACTGCACACGATAGCCGAAAAACAGACCGTACCGCTCGACAAGAACATCTTCGCCTGTATCGTCGTTATCCCGATCCCTGTAGACGTATTGAGAGATTTCCTTGATCGGACTTTCTGGACTGCCTGTTTCGATGATGATGAGTGCTGGGCCGAGTACCCACTCCGATCCCGACGAATTTTGGAGCGAGACATGCGCCTTCCAAGACGGCGATTTGACTTGAGCCCCAGCATCGTATTGTGCCCTTGTGATAGTGATCGTGTGGTTCGGGGGCTGGGGTGCTTGGCCAGTAACTGATGAACAGGCTGCCAGCAGAAACAGCAGCGCCGCCGTGTAAATAGCTCCTACGGTGGAAATGGTCATCGACTTGTTCTCCGGGGCTCCCGCGCGTGGATACTCTGCATTGGTTGCTTCCTAGCAGTCTGATGTTTGGTCTGCCTTACAACGTAGTGGCGCAAAAGGTCTACGAAGCGGCTCATGAAAGATCCGTTTTTTCAAGGCATGCACGAACCGCGGCGAAGGTGGATCGCCGCTACTCGCTGGACATGATCTTCGATGAGATTCAGAAGGAAATGCGTAGCCAGTATTCGCTGGCATACTCGCCCGCTAACGGGCAACGCGACGGGAGTTTCCGCAAGCTGGAGATCAAGACCAAGGCCAAGGATCTGAAGGTGCAGGCGCGCAAAGGCTACTATGCTACGGCAGCACGCTGATCTCTTTGAAGTAGACCGTGCTGCGGCCGTCGTGGTTCTGCAGGCCGATGTATCCCTCATCGGGTCTTGGGCCGCGCACCGGCTCATACCACTGTTTGCGCTCGGGCACCGGCTGATTCCCCACGAATTCGTTGACCTTCATGCCGTTCAGAAAGACGGTGGTGGTCTGCCCCTTGATCTGGATGTCCATGGTGTTCCACTCGCCGGCGGGTTTCTGATTGCGCGCGGATACTTTGCTGAGTGAGTAGAGCGCTCCGGTGGAGTGCCACTCATCGCCGGCGGCGTCGATCTGCACTTCGTAGCCGTTGTGGACGCCGAACCAGGGATCCTTCGGTTCTTCGGGCAAACGGATGAACACGCCGCTGTTGTCACGCGCGCCGGTGGTTTTGAACACGACGCGCAGCGTTGCGTTGCCCACTTTGCGGCCGGTGTAGTAGAGCAGCCCCATTCCACCTTCGGTTTTCAGCATGCCGTTTTCAACGGTGAACCGGCCGGGCCCCACCATTTTCCATCCGGTCAAGTCTTTCCCGTTGAACAACTGCTCGGCGGGGGCGGCGGAGGCGGCCCAGGCCAGGCAGGCAACCAGAATCAAGATCGTCATGAACTCCATTCTAGTCCGCTGCGGAATCGGGGATCACTGCCCTTTCTTTTTGTCCTCCTTCTCGTCGGACTCATCGGGATAGAGCAGATCGCGAACCATCTCCAGATCCTCGATGGCCTTTGCTTCGCTGACGTTGTCGGCTACGGCGCTTTTCAGGTCTTTCCAACTGATGGTGAAGGCGTCGGCCGCAATGCCCACGGCCTTTACGATCTTGCCGGACGGTGTCTTGTATTCGAGGTTGTCGTAGATGCCACCGTAGATGCTGACAAACTTGTATTTGCGGGTGATCACGCCCTTCACCTCGCCCTGCTTGCCGCGCAGCGTCAAACCCAC
>CALFYN010000817.1 GCA_937952345.1 uncultured Acidobacteriota bacterium | reverse complement strand
GCGTTCGCGGAGGGCGGATTTCAGCCGGGCGGTGCTGCGGTCGATAGCTTTCGAGTCTTCGGGCTTATCGAGGCATTGAGTGACAACGTCGATGAGGGAGGGCGGGAGGCCGGTTTTGTGAAGCATTTCGATTTCCGGCTCCGGGGACTCGTGATCGCACATCAATTTTCCAGTGAAGAGTTCGTAGAGGATGATGCCGAAGCCCTGCGTGTTCTGGTAGCGGAGGGCGGAGTCGTCAGACTCGGGGCCGAAGAGGGTGACGTTGTCCTCGGCATCGATGGTGATGGCGGCGGAGCTAAGGTGTTCGAGGAATCGTTTTTTCGAGTGCCAGCCGGAGAGGGCGCGGCCGATTTGCAGGCCGATCGCGATTTGTTCGGTGAGGCTGCCGGCGATACCGTCGCGGATCCGATCTTCTAAGAGCTCTCCGGGAGGAGGTTGAAAGGGAGCTCGTTTTGCGCCCATGGCCGTCGATGGGAACTGTGCCATCGTAAATTCTCCACTTGGGATGTGCTACTGTGCTTTTCGGCAAGAAACGGAACAGTCTGAACGGTTGGATCGTATTGCTATAGTAGGCCCAACAATTTCGAGACAGGGAGGTTGGTGATGGACACGCATGTAAAGATCCTCGGCATTCTGCACATCGTATTTGGAGCGATGGGGCTGCTGGCGGGGCTGTTTGTCATGGCGTTGTTCGGCGGTGTCGCCGGGCTGGTGGGGGCATTTGGCCATGGTGGCGAGTCGCTGATTGCCATCCCCATTCTGGGCGGCATCGGCGCCCTGGTGCTGCTGGTGACGATGGTGTTGTCGTTGCCGGGACTGATCGCCGGAATCGGCCTGATGCGCTTCCGCGGGTGGGCGCGCATCCTCACCATCATTCTCTCGGCCATCAATCTGCTGAATTTTCCGTTTGGGACAGCGCTGGGGGTATACGGATTGTGGGTGCTGCTTTCGGTGGAGGGAACGCGGCTGTTTAACGGACGCTCAGTGGCAGCAGGAGGGGCTTACCGCTGATGTTGTCGCCGGTGCGCCGCATCCAGGCGAGTTCGCCGGGTGACATGGGGCCGCGTTCGATGGCGTCGAGAGCGTGGCGCGTTTGGGCTTCGTCAGCGGTACCGGTCATACAGACGCCAACATGGGGATTGGAGAGCACGAAGCGGTAGCAGTCGCCGGCGGTGGGGACGGGATCACCGGGCGAGGTGTGATGGGGGTGAAGCAGTTGCTTCCAGGATGTAGCCGTATACGCAACCATGCCGGGGGTGGCAGTACCAGCAAGGTGGGGAAAGATCTGATGCTCGGCGGAGCGCAGTACGGCGTTATAGCGAAAGTGGAGCACATCGAAAGGCGAACCGGCGGCGAGTGTTCCAAGCAGGGGCATGTCGTGGGAGGAAAGAGCGAGGTAGCGGACGTGGCCGCGGCGTTGGAGTTCACGCGCGGCATCGAGGATGGATGGGGAGACGGGATGATTCCAAAAGCCGAGCAAGAGGACATCGGCGTAGTCGAAGCCGATGCGGGAGAGGGCGCGGTCGAGGCTCCAACCCATGAGGCCGGCGATGCGCGAGTAGCTTTGCACGACGAGGATGAGTTTTTCGCGGTGGGCGCGCAGGTTGCGTAATCCTTGGGCGAAGCTCTCGCGGCGGAAGCTGCCCCAATAGAAGTAGTTCATGCCGCGTTCGAACGCCATTTCCATGGCGCTGGCCGGGATGCCGTAGCTGGCGGAGATGCCGAGCGGACCGGTGGCGAGTCCGGTTCTGCCGAGAATGCGGGTGCCGAAGGGGTTCGCCATGAGGTGAGGTAACAATTCTAGCTTGCCACCGTCAGGTATAGTTAAAGATTACCCCTGGGAACCATTTCTGTGACACTCTCTCGCTTTGTACTTTCTCTCACTCTCTGCTCCGCGGTGTGCCTGCCACTGGCGGGTCAAAACCTGCGCGGCGTGGTCAACGGCATTGTTACCGATGCACAATCGCGGCCGGTGGGCGGTGTACAGATGGAACTGCTGCAGGAGCAGACCGGCAAGCGGCGAACGGCGGAGACATCGGCTTCGGGGGAATACGTATTCTCGGCGCTGGCGCCAGGGGCTTACCGGCTGGAGGCGTCGCACAATGGATTCCGCAAGCATGCTGAAACATTCACGTTGCAGGTGAATCAGGAACTGCGGGCCGATTTCGCGCTGGTGTCCGGTGGGCGCACGGATACGGTGGAAGTGACCGCGAACCGGGATGCATTGAAGACGGAGAGCGCGGCGATGGGCGCGGTGGTGGAAAACCGGCAGATCCGCGGGCTTCCGCTGGACGGGCGCAACTTCAATGAACTGACGCTGCTGGTGCCGGGCGCATTGCCCGCGGCACAGGGCTCCGCCGGGTCGGTGCGCGGCGATTTTGCCGTGAATCTGAACGGACAGCGCGAGGATGGGAACCTGTTTCTGCTGGATGGCGTGTACAATTCGGATCCGAAGCTGAACGGCACGTCGGTGAGTCCGCCGGTGGACGGCATTCAGGAGTTCGAGGTGCTGACCAGCGCCTATGACGCAAGCTTCGGACGTAATGCGGGCGGGCAGATCAACGTGGTGACAAAATCGGGCGGAAATGATTTACACGGGACGGTGTATGAATTTTTCCGCAACGGGAGGATGGATTCGTCGAACTATTTCGCGCCGCGGAACGAGCCGAAGCCGGTGTATCAGCGCAATCAGTTCGGCTTCTCGCTGGGCGGGCCGATTGTGCGCAACAAGACGTTCTTCTTCACCGATTATGAGGGGCGGCGGGCCAAGGAAGGACTGACGCGGCTGACGCGCGTGCCGACGCAGGCCGAGCGCAGTGGCGATTTTTCCGCGTTTCCGGGGTTTCTGATCAACCCCTATGCGCGGCAGCCGTTCCCGGGGAATCGGATACCGCGGGAGTTGCAGCATCCGATCGGGCAGGCGATTGCGAATTTGTACCCGCTGCCGAACCGGGCGGACCCGGTTCTGAATTTCGTTTCTTCGCCGGCGCAACGGGATCGC
>CALFYN010000816.1 GCA_937952345.1 uncultured Acidobacteriota bacterium | reverse complement strand
CCAGATCGAGCAGGCGCTGCTTGATGTCCAGCCCGCCGCCGAATCCCGTCAGCATGCCCGACGCCCCAATCACACGATGGCACGGCACGATGATCGCAATCGGATTGGAGCCGTTGGCCAAGCCCACCGCCCGCGACGCATTAGGGTTCCCGACCCGCCGCGCCAGTTCCCCATAGGAAATCGTGGCGCCGTACGGAATCTTCCGCAGTTCCTCCCACACCTGCAATTGAAACGGTGTCCCCCGCGGAGCCAGCGGCAAATCGAACTCTCTGCGCTCACCCGCGAAGTACTCGTTCAACTGCCCCGTGCATTCCCGAAACGCCGCCGCATCCTCGCGCCATTCGGGCTCCGGCTCGCGCGCCTTCGCGCCCATCGTGAAGCTCAGCCAGTGCAGCCCTTCGTCACTGCCCGCCAACATCAGCCGGCCGGCAGGACTCGGCATCATCGTGTACCACATGTAATTACCAGCTTAGTTGAGCAGCCACTCGCGCGTGAACCGCGCGCAGCGGATATCGCGCCCGCCGTCGGCTGTTGCCTCCTGCCACACCGCCACGATGGTTCCATCGGCAAGCTGCGTCAGTCCCGGATAGCTCGCCTGCAGCCCCTTGTTCGACAGGATGCGCGGCTTTGACCATGTGCGTCCGCCATCCTTCGAGAGCGCCGTCACCAGCGGCCAACGTTGCAGCGGATTGCTGTTCCACACCGCCACGATCTCGTTCTGCCCCTCCAGCCGCCACAGCGCCGTGGGCGTGTTGCTTCCGGTGAGCGAACTCGGCTTCGGCTTGGACCACGTCAGCCCGCCGTCCTTGCTGCGCGCTTCGTAGTGATGCGTCGATCCATGGCGCAACACCATCAGGATCTCGCCGTTGTCCAACTGCACAATCGATGGCTCGGCCAGCCCGTTCGTGAAGCCGGGACGCACCTTGTCATGCATCGGCGCATGCAACTCGCCGTGCAACGTCCAGTTGTCGCCGTCAAGCGACAGCAGCAGCCCGGAAGCCAAGTCCATCTCTCCTTCCGTGCGCGCGTTCATGTTCTTCTCCGCCCACAGATCCCAACTGATGCCCATCGCGTACGTGCCGTCGCGCAGCTTGATGCCGTTGTGCTGCTTGCCCGGCGTGTATTGCCGCGGGATGAAGAGTTCCTTGGGCTGCGACCATGTGCCCCCGTTGTCCGTGCTCTTGATCATCAGCGTCCACGCCTTCTTGATGTCGTTTGGCGTCTTCACCCGAGTGGCGTAGACCCACACCGTGTTGCCGTCGATCAGCATGTTCGGATCGCCGGTGGTGAACGGCGGATCCTCCAGCAGCAGGCGAGGCTTCGTCCACGTCTTACCGCCATCGGCGGAGAACGCGCCGAATACGCGCCCGTGTTTCACGTCTTTGCTGACCACTCCGAATACGGAGAACAGCCGTCCGTCGCCGAGACGGCCCACCTGCGGAATCGTGCACCGCACAAACGCCGATCCGTCTGATTTAGCGGCCACGCTGTACTCTTGCGCCATCGCAAAAGACCCCGCCAAAATAACGGCAAAAAGGCCCGAAAAGAATCGCTTATAGTTGAGGGCTACCATGAGACTCTCTATCGTACTCGTCTCCCCGGGTTCCGCGCTACAGGCGCTGTACGCCATCTCGTCCGTGCCATGATGAACAGGAAGTGGACAACCTGAGCAGCCTCTTCGCCGCGGTATTCGGCGATGATTTCGACTGGGTGGGAGAATCGCGGCAGTCGCGCGATCTGGCCCCGTTCTGGGTAGCTGCCGCCCGCGCCAAACGTGCCGGCGAGTTCTACTTCCGCCACGAGTACCAACACGCTTCCGGCTACCGGCATCGTGACGATGAGGGCCGCATCGTAGTGCTGCCAAGGGGTGCGCCCCGCCACCTGCGCTACGATCTTAATCCGCTAACCATCTGCACGGGTGACACGCTGCTCATTCCGTTCGCTATCGGTGATGACATCTCCCACCATCGCTTCCGCCGCGACAGCCGGTTTCCCAAATACTTGGATGGCCCCTTCGAAACCGCGCTGCAGCAGGATGCCGTCGAGGGTGCACCCGAAGAACCGGTGCGATACCTGGGCCGCCGGATGCACTACAGCGTGCACCGCACCCCGGAGCGGGCGTCGATGTCCTTTCACGCCTACTTCGAAGCCACTCGCCCAGGACGCTGCAATCTGCGCATAGATGCCGGCCTTCCGGAGCAGGATCCCGTCATGCTCTCGATTGCCGTCGCCCGGCCGGACGATCCCGTCACGGCGCTGCTCGCCACGGCTTCCACCCACTCCTACGACACCCTTTCCGCCGTTTCCACCGGATGGGCCGGCTTCCCAACGAGCATCCGTAACCTTCGCCCCGGAGACCGCTTCAGCGTCACCTACGGCTGGATGACCGCCGCCAACAACCAGCAGACACGAACGCACGCCGAGCGGTTGAAACCGCGCATTTCCACGCTTCCCTACGCCATCGGCGGGTCCGCCCCGTGCGACGCATGGCTCGTTGCCGCGGCCGCTCCGCATTGAGCCCGCATGCTCCATCTGTTATCCTGAAAAGTCGAACTCCTTCCATCACTTCGTAACAACTGAGGTATCCATGTCAGGCCATTCCAAGTGGCACACGATTAAGCACAAGAAAGCCGCTACCGACGCCAAGCGCGGCAAGCTGTTCACGCGTCTCATCAAGGAAATTCAGATCGCCGCCCGCAGCGGCGGTGGCGATCCCGACGCCAATCCCCGGCTCCGCACCGCCGTGGCCGCGGCCAAGGGCGTCAGCATGCCCGCCGACAACATCACGCGCGCCATCAAGCGCGGCACCGGCGAACTCGACGGAGGTCAGCTCGACGAAATCATGTTCGAAGGCTACGGACCCGGCGGCGCGGCCGTCCTTGTCAAGGTAGCCACCGACAACCGCAACCGCACTGTATCGGAAATCCGCCACGCCTTCTCCAAAAATGGAGGAAACTTCGGCGAGGTGGGCAGCGTCGCATGGATGTTCGACCGCAAAAGCCAGATCATCATCGAAGGTGATAAGGCCGAGGAAGAATCGCTCATGAACCTGGTACTCGAAGCCGGTGGTGACGACTTGCGCAACGACGGCGGCAACTGGGAAGTGCTCTCCCCTCCCGAGTCGCATTTCGCCGTCCTCGAAGCCATCCAGAAGGCCGGCATTCCCACCGTGTCCGCCGAGTTGGCCATGATCCCCAAGAACCTCGTCCGCGTGGAAGGCTCCAACGCCAAGACCATGCTCAAGCTCACCGAAGTACTCGAAGATCACGACGACGTGCAGAACGTCTGGTCGAACTTCGATATCGACGAGAAGGAAATGGAGGCGCTGGCCAGTTAAGGCCCGCGCTCCCGCCATGCGCGTCCTCGGCATCGATTGCGGCACCGAACGCACCGGTTACGGGGTGATCGATACCGATGGACGCCGGCACTCCCTCATCTCAAGCGGAGTCATCCGCACCAGCACACGCCAGCCGTTATCCGTGCGTCTGCTTGAAATCGGCAACGGGCTGCGCCGCGTGATCGAAGAGCACCATCCCGATCAAGCCGCTGTCGAAGCCGTCTTTCACGCCGTCAACGTGAAGAGCGCTCTCACACTGGCCCATGCCCGCGGCGTCGCACTGTTCACCGTCACCGAAGCCGGACTCGCACTCGGCGAGTACTCGCCGCTCGAAGTGAAGAACAGCGTCGTCGGCTACGGGCGCGCCGAGAAAGCACAGGTGCAGTTCATGGTGCAATCGCTGCTCCGGCTGCCCGACAAGATCGAAAGCGAAGACGCATCCGATGCCGTTGCCGTGGCCATCTGCCACGCCACGCATACACTCACCAGATCCCGCGCGGAGGCCACACGATGAAATTGCTGCTCGCCTTGGCCGCTGTCTCTATCGCCATGGGCGCCGACACCCCACACATCTTCTACAGCAAGACGTTCCCGGGCTCTGCCCCGCCCTACATCGAAATCACCCTCGATCAGAAAGGGCGTGTCGAATACCGCGAAGCGCCGAAGGAAGAGGACCCGCTGGTCTCGCAGCTTTCCGAGGAAGAGACCCAGCAGATTTGGGCGCTGGCCGAAAAGCTGCAGTGGTTCCGCAAACCGCTGGAATCGGGCCTGCCGGTGGCGAAGATGGGCGACAAGGTGTTGCGCATCGAGAACCACTCCGAAAAAGGTGAAGTGAAGTTCAACTTCACGCAGGACGAAGACGGCAAGCTGATCCAGGATTGGTTTGAGCGCATGAGCGAGAGCTCGTATCACCGCATCGCGCTCGAACGCGCCGTGCGCTTCGATAAGCTCGGAGTCAATAAGGCCCTCTTGCAGATGCAGTCGGCCATGGATCGCAACCGGCTTGTCGGCCTGCAACAGTATTTGCCCATGCTCGACCGCGTGGTGAAGAACGACAGCTACCTGCACATGGCCCGCGACCGCGCCGCCGCCATCGCCGACTTCATCCGAAGCGGCGGAAAGCCGAAGACCGCACAATAATGAAGCGAACTCTACTGATTGCCTTAATCGCCGCACTATCGCTCTCCGCGCAGAACAAGCCGAAGCCGAGCGAGGACGATGAACTCCGCCAGGCGATGGGCGAAGCCGGATCGAGCCCCATGGAGATCAGCCGTGCGCTCGAAAAGCACCTGGTGCGCTATCCGCAATCTCCGCGCCGCGATGAGATCGAACGCGCGCTGATCAAGTCGGCCATCGACAACCGCGACAATGCGCGCATTCTCAAGTACGGCCAGAAGTACCTCGACAAGAACCCCAACGACCTCGTCGTGCTGGAGCGCGTCACGCGCCTGCTCACCTCGCGCGAAGACAAGGACAGCAACGAGCGCGGGCTGAAGTACGCGCAGTTGTTTGAGAAGGGCATGCGCGAGTTGGAACAGGAAAAGCCGGCCACGCGCATGGATGCGCAGTTGCGCGAGGATCTCGACCGCGGCATCAGCCGCGCGTTCACCTTCCAGGCGCGCGCCAAAGGCCACCTCGGCCAATACGCCGAAGCCGAGCAACTCGCCCGCAAGAGCTTCGAACTGTATGCCTCGGCCGAACCCGCGCGCGAGATCGCCAACTGGCTGATCAAGCAGGATAAGCTCGCCGATGCACTCCCGCATCTGGCCGATGCTTTTCATCTGCCCGACGTGCGCCTCACCGATGAAGACCGCCTCGCCATCCGCCGCCAGATGAGCGAACTCTACAAGAAGCTGCACAACTCGGAGAAGGGCCTCGGCGATATTGTGCTCGCCGCCTACGACCGCTCCGTCACGATCCAGGACGAGCGCACGAAACGGCTCAAGGCGATCGATCCGAACTCCGGCGTAACGAACCCGATGGACTACACCATCAGCGGAGTCAATGGCGAGACGCTCGATCTGAAGTCCCTGCGCGGCAAAGTGGTGCTGCTCGATTTCTGGGCCACATGGTGCGGCCCCTGCCGCGTCCAGTACCCCATCTACGAGAAGGTGAAGGCGAGCTTCAAGGGCCGCAGTGACGTGGTGTTCCTCGGCATCAACACCGATCAGGAGCGCGACGTGGTGAAGCCCTTCCTGGCGCAGAACAAATGGAACAAGGCGGTCTACTACGAGGACGGCCTGTCCAATCTGCTGAAAGTGGCATCCATCCCCACGACGATGATCTTCAACCGCAAGGGCGTGATGACATCGCGGCTGAACGGCTTTGTGCCGGAGCGCTTCGAGGATATGCTGCGCGAGCGCATCGAAGAGGCGCTGAAGGAGCAATAGATGGCCTTCCGCCGCATTGTGTGGATCGTGCTCGACAGCGTGGGCATCGGCGAGATGCCGGATGCCGCGGACTACGGTGACGCGGGCAGCGATACGCTGGGCAACATCGCCCGCATGCGGAAGCTGGATCTGCCGCACCTGCGAGCGCTGGGGTTGGGGAACATACGGCCCATCGAAGGGCTGCCGGCGGTGGCGCATCCGGAAGGCGCCTACGGGCGTTGCACGCTGGCCTCGCCCGGCAAAGACACTACCACGGGCCATTGGGAGATGGTGGGCATTCATCTGGAGAAGCCCTTCCCGCTCTACCCGAATGGATTCCCTCCTGAGATCATGGACGAGTTCGAGCGCCGCATCGGCCGGCCTACGTTGGGCAACAAGCCGGCCTCCGGCACGGAGATCATCAAGGAGCTCGGCGAGGAGCATGTGAATACGGGCTCGCCGATTGTCTACACCTCGGCCGACAGCGTGTTCCAGATCGCCATGCATGAAGAGACCATCCCGCTATGGGAGCAGTACAAGATCTGCGAGACGGCGCGGGAACTGCTGCGGGGCAAGCACGAAGTGGGGCGCGTGATCGCACGTCCCTTCGAAGGGCAGCCGGGCTCCTTCAAGCGCACGTCGAACCGCAAGGATTACGCCGTGCCTCCACCGCGCGGCATGCTGCTGGACCGGCTCAAGGAAGCGAAGGTGCACGTGATCAGCGTGGGCAAGATCTTCGATGTGTTCCTCGGGCGCGGCATCACGGAGTTCGACAAGACGAAGACCAACGCCGAGGGGATGGCGAAGACACTCGAAGCGATGGCCGAGGGCAAGGATGGATTGATCTTCGGCAACCTGGTGGACTTCGACATGCTGTACGGGCATCGCAACGATGTGGAGGGTTACGCGCGGGCGCTCGAAGAAGTGGACGCGTGGGTACCCGCGTTCCGCGCCGCCTTGCAGCCGGGCGATCTGGCCATCTTCACCGCCGACCACGGCTGCGACCCGACAACGCCATCCACTGACCACAGCCGCGAGTACGTGCCGCTGATGGCCTTCGGCCCCAACGTGCGGGCTGGTGTTGACCTGGGCACGCGGGCCACGTTATCGGATATCGGGCAGACGGTGGCCGCGAACTTCGGAACATCGATCGCCAAGGGTACGAGTTTTCTCGATGAGCTACTGCTTGGGAAAGCGCCAGATGCGGAGGGCGTTCTTGCCTAACAGAAGCTCACGGTCTTCCGGTTTGTAGAAGCTGCAGAACTTGTCGACGAACTCGAGTTCCTTGTCCATGGGCAGTTCCCAGCGCGGGCGTGGATAGCCGGTGCCCCAGATGAGTTGCTTCGGTCCGAACTCCTCGTAGATCGCCTTGTAGAAGGGCCAGGTGTCTTCGTAGGGGTACTTCTTGATCTCGGACATCTCGTAGGGTTCGGAGTTGCTGATCCAGACCTGGGGGAAT
>CALFYN010000815.1 GCA_937952345.1 uncultured Acidobacteriota bacterium | reverse complement strand
TGATGGTTTCCGGAAGGGCTTGCGATCGGACCGTGACGATGTCGAGGTGCGCCTGCTGGAGTTGCTTCTCATCGAGAGTGACTTGATTCGATGGCGCGGCGGCTTCCTCTTTGGGAGGAGCGGCACTAACGGGCGCGGGTTCGGGCTTGCTGGAGCAGCCCAGCAGAACGAGGAATGCGAACGATGGGAAAAGTTTCATGGGGCCATCCCCAATGCGGTTTCGAGGTTGACGGCGCTTTGGCGATACTCGGCGAGCGCTCTTTGATAGAACAACTGAGTTTCGATGCGGACGCGTTGGGCATCGAGCAGGCGGAGAAGATCGGCGCCGCCTTCGCGGTAGGCGGCTTCGGCGATGCGGGCGGTGTCGTCGGCCTGTTTGCGCATGGCCTGAAAGGAATCGCCAAGCTGGCGGCGGCGCAGTTCCACATCGCGGGCGGCAGCGGCGATTTCGGCACGGATGAGCGCTTTGGTGGCGGCGACGGTGGATTCGGCGGCGCGGATGTCGGATTCCGCCGCGGAGATGTTGCCCTGGTTGCGGTTGAGGAAGGGGAGATCGACCTGCACGCCACCGATCAGCGAATCGTAGCCGGTGGCCCGTTTGTATCCGAACAGCACATCGACGTTGGGCTTGGCGGTGACTTGCTGGAAGCGGAGATTGGCGCGGGAGACGTCGGCGATCTGCAGGGCGAGCTTGATTTCGGGGCGGCGTTCGAGGGCTTGTTCGATGTCGACGGCAGGTGTGTCGGGCAGCGGTTCCAAGGGGTCGGCGAAGGTGGCAGCGGGGAATTCGGTGCGGCCCATTTCGCGGAACAGATGAATGCGGGTGCGTTCGGCTTCGAGGTCGGCGGCGTTCTGGGCGATGGCGAGCCGCTCGCCTTCGAGGCGGACGCGGATGAGGTCGGCTTCGGCGACCGCGCCTTCCCTGACGCGGATTTCGTGATATTGAATAATGCCCTGGAAGCTGGCGCGATCTTCGCGCAGCAGCGCGGCAATGGTGCTGGCGCCGGCGGCGGCCCAATAGGCGTGCTTGACGCGGGACGCGATTTGGAATCGCAGCAGTTCCCGCTCGAGCTCCGTGCGGCGGATGTTGGCGGCGGCGAGATCGACGCGGCGGTCGCGTTTGCCGGCGGTTTCGAGCGTTTGCTGGAGGTAGGCGAAATTATCCGTGTCGCGCCAGTAGACGAACGACGAATTGAGATACGGCCGCGTGTTTTCGCTTTGCAGAATGAGCTTAGGGTTAGGGGAGAGCGCGGCCTGGCGGCGCAGGGCTTCGCTGACGGCAATGCGGTCGGCGCTGGCCTGCAGGGCGGGGTGTTGCTGGAGCGCGGTGGATACCGCGTCCTGCAGCGAGAGCGGTTCCTGCGCTGTGGCAGCGATGGCGGATATGGTTATGAAAAGAACAGCGGGCGTCGAACACCGCGAGATCATGTCGGTAAACCTTCACTCTAACATGCAAGCTAGACTGGACTGATGAGAATTCCCATCTTTCAGGTAGATGCATTTGCGGCCGTTCCCTTCACAGGAAATCCGGCTGCAATCTGCCCTTTGGAGAAATGGCTGCCCGATCACCTGATGCAGGCGATTGCGGCGGAAAACAACCTGGCGGAGACGGCATTCTTTGTGAAAGACGGGGACGGGTACGGTCTGCGGTGGTTCACGCCGGCCGTGGAAGTGGATTTGTGCGGGCATGCGACGCTTGGTTCGGCTTACGTGCTGTGGGAGAAACTAGGATGCGCGGCGGAGCGGATTTCGTTTCAGACGCGCAGCGGGACGCTGACCGTGACGCGGGAGAACGATGTGCTGGCGCTCGATTTGCCGGCGCGCGCTCCGGTGGCCTGTGAAGTGCACCCTTCGTTGGTGGAGGCGATTGGGGGCCAACCGCGCGAAGTGCTGGCGGCGCGGGATTATTTCGTGGTGTATGAGGGCGAGGAGGAAGTGCGCGGGCTCACGCCGAACTTCCGTGAACTGGCCAAGGTGGACCGCTTCGCGGTGATTGCCACCGCGCCGGGCAAGGAGTGTGATTTTGTCTCGCGGTTCTTCGCGCCGGCGCAGGGCATTGATGAGGATCCGGTGACGGGGTCGGCGCACTGCACGCTGACTCCGTATTGGAGCGCCCGGTTGGGGAAGCAGAAACTGCGGGCAAAGCAGGTTTCGCCTCGCGGCGGGGTGTTGCAGTGCGAGGATCGCGGGGAGCGGGTGTCGATTGCGGGCAAGGCGGTGCTGTATCTGGAGGGGAGTATTTTTGTGTGACGGCTATCGTCGGATGTGATTCAAAATTTGGTCCACTGTCATTTCGAGATGCGCCGCAGCGTCTTTGAGCAATGCGGCGAGAGTCCCTGGTGAAATAGGCTTTGACATCGGGACGGTCAAGTGGGCCTGCCGGGGGATTTCGATAGTCATACGGACATGACTTCCCGTCTGGCGCGTCTGCCGATAGCCCAATCGCTTCCGTGCGGCGATCAAGTCAGAGCCGCTGAGATCGCGTGGTAGCCTCAAGCCGGAATCACTTCTTCGCGAACATAGTGCAGCCGGATGAGCTTTGGGGCGGTGCCTTCGTCAAAATGGCATGCGACGGCGTCCCTAACCATAGCTTGCAATTCTTCTTCCGTATCCGCTGCAGTGAAGATCGAGTGGCCGAGCGCTCTTGCGGAGAAACCACCGCCGGGCGAGTCTTCGACCAGGAAAATGATTTCATTCATTCTCAATTCGTCCCTAAACTATGCTACACCAGCGCTGCTTGGTTTACTTCCTTTTCACGCGCGCTTTGCGCTGGTGGCGTTGTGCATCGACGACGGCGATGGCGGTGACATTGACAATATCCGCTACCTCGCAGCCGCGTTGCAGCACGTGCACGGGTTGCGAGAGTCCCATCAGGATCGGCCCGATGGCGTCGGCGCCGCCGATGCGCATCAGCAGTTTGTAGGCGATGTTGCCCGCTTCGAGATTGGGGAAGATCAGCACATTGGCGCCTTCGCGCAACACGCTGAAGGGGTAGGTTTCGGTGAGAATCTCCGGGGCGACGGCCGTATCGGCCTGCATTTCGCCATCGACGATGAGATGCGGCGCCTTCTGATGCACCAGTTCCACGGCGCGGCGTACTTTGTCGGAAAGCGGATGGCGCGTGCTGCCGAAGTTGGAAAACGAAAGCATCGCCACTCGCGGCTCGATATCGAGGCGGCGCACCGTATCGGCGGCTTCAATGGCGATCTCGGCCAGATCTTCGGCCGAGGGTTCGATATTCACCGTTGTATCGGCGAGGAAATAGACCTGCCCGCGCGGGGTGATCAACATGTACATGCCGGAGACGCGGCGGCAGCCTTCACGCAACCGGATCACCTGCAGCGCGGGACGGAGCGTGTCATTGTAGTGCCGTGTGAGTCCGGCCACCAGGGCGTCGGCGTCGCCGTCGCGCACCATCATGGATCCGTAGGATACCGGATCGAGAATGGCTTGCGCGGCCTCGTTCGGCGTCACTCCCTTGCGCTGGCGCAGGGCGTAGAATTCCTGCGTATACCGGGCCAGGGCAGGGGATTTTTTCGGATCGACAATGTGGAATGCGCCGGCGTCGAGGCGCAATTCCTCGGCACGCTGGCGAATGCGCGTTTCATTGCCGAGCAGGATCGGCTTGGCGATCCCTTCATCCAGTAGCACGTCGCAGGCACGGAGGATTTTCTCTTCCTCGCCCTCGGGAAAGACCACGCGAACCGGATTGCGCTGCGCCTTGTGAATGAGAATGCGCGTCACTTCCGTTGCCTTGCCGAGACGGCGGGCGAGTTGCTCTTTGTACTCCTCGATATCGATGGGCAGTTGCGCGACGCCCGTATCGATGGCGGCTTTGGCAACGGCGGAGGCGACCCAGATGAGAACGCGCGAATCGAACGGCGTGGGAATGATGTACTTGGGTCCGAACTCCATGTGGTCGACGCCATAGGCGCGGCGGACGGCGTCGGGGACGTCTTCCTTGGCGAGGGCGGCGATGGCTTTGGTGGCGGCGAGTTTCATCTCGTCGTTGATCATAGTGGCGCGCACGTCGAGCGCGCCGCGGAAAATGAACGGGAAGCCGAGGACGTTGTTGACCTGGTTGGGATAGTCCGAGCGGCCGGTGGCCATGATCAGATCGCTGCGCGTGGCGACGGCGACGTCGTAGGCGATTTCAGGATCAGGGTTGGCCATGGCGAAAACGATGGGATTGGGGGCCATGGCCAGCAGCATTTCGGGCGTGACGCAATTGGCCGCCGAAAGTCCGAAGAAGACATCGGCGCCGTGCAAGGCGTCGGCCAGCGTACGCGCGTCGGTCTCGCGCGCGAAGCGCTCCTTGTACTGGTTCATGTGGTTGCTGCGGCCTTTGTGAACCACACCCGCGGTGTCGCACATGGTGATGTGTTCGCGGCGGATGCCGAGCTTGATGAAGTGCTCGGCGCAGGCGATGCCGCTGGCGCCGGCCCCGTTAAACACGGCTTTGATGGAGTCCAGGCTTTTGCCCGTGATTTCGGCGGCGTTCAACAGCGCCGCGCCGGCGATGATGGCCGTGCCGTGCTGGTCGTCGTGGAAGACGGGGATCTTCAGGGTGCGGCGCAGTTCCTCCTCGATCTCAAAACATTCCGGGGCGCGAATGTCTTCGAGATTAATGCCGCCGAAGGTGGGTTCCAGTATCTGGCAGGTGCGGATAATCTCCTGCGGATCTTTGGTATTGAGCTCGATATCGAATACGTCGATGTCGGCGAATCGCTTGAACAGCACTCCTTTGCCTTCCATTACGGGCTTGCCGGCCATGGCGCCGATGTTGCCGAGCCCGAGCACGGCGGTCCCGTTGGTGACAACGGCCACCAGGTTTCCCTTGGCGGTGTACTGATAGACTTTGTTGGGATCTTTTTCGATTTCCAGGCAAGGAACGGCGACGCCGGGCGAATAGGCGAGGCTCAGGTCGCGCTGCGTACGGCAGGGTTTGGTCGGAACAACAGCGATCTTCCCTGGCGCCGGTGAGGAGTGGTACTCAAGGGCGTCTTCTTTTCGAATGGACATTGCGCTTCTATTGTGGCAGCGTGCGCGATGCGCCGGGTAAGGTAATATTGAATCGGGCTACCACGTGTCGATTCCTCCCACTCCACCGGCTTTGGAAAATATGGGCGATCGCCCTTTCTCCTTTTATCCGCCCGTGGTGGGTGTCGAGCACAATGAGTGGATCTTCAAGCAGGCTACCTGGTCTGAGATTCTGGTCACCAATGCGAAAACAGGGATGGAAGTGTGGGTGCCGCGGCGCTTCCTGGGCGAGTTGTCGAAGGTGGATGAGCCGGTGATGATCGTGGGCTTGAAGCGCGAATTGGAGTACCGCGCCGGGTCGCTGTGGCCGCATGAGCGGCGTGTCATCGAGATGCCGAAGGCGGTGAACGACTATGCGCGCCCGCCTGTTGAGGAGACGCCCGCGCGCCCCACACGGATGCAGGAAATGCGGGCCTCCGAAGGCGCCGAATCGCGCATCGGGAAGCTGATCCTCATTGCCATGGCGGTGATGCTGGTGGTGACGCTGGGCGTGCTGCGCTATTACCGCAGCAAGACGGACCCGGCGAACGTGGAATTTGTCGCGATTGAACAGAAATCGCTGAATTTGAAGGCGACGGACGATTATCATGCCGTCATCCGGCTGTTGGGGCAGCCGCAGGAGGACCGCTGGCGCGAGAGCGCCGGCGAGATGCAGTACCGGTTGATGGTCTATCCGGAGATGGGGATCAGTGTCGTGCTGATGGGGCTCGATCGCGATCAGGCGCGCTATATCGGGGCCTTGGACAAGGATTGGAAGCCGGTGCATTCGGTGGATCTGCCCGGCCACGGCAATACCCGGCCGATGCTGCGCAAGCTGGGGCGATTCTAAGCGCTGCGGCCGCGAATTCTGTATCATCACAGTCTATGAAGACTTTCTTACTCACCACGATTGTGTTTGGGCTGTCGCTGTGCGCGTTCGGAGAGACGGCGGATGAGGCGGCGGTGCGCGCGGCGCATGACGCGTTCCTCAAGGCGGCGCGTGCCGGCGATGCGGCCGGTTTGAGCAAGGTACTGGCTGACGGACTGCAATACAGCCACTCCAATACGAAACTCGAAACCAAGCAGGAAGCCATTGACGCACTGGTGAAGTCGAAGGGCAACTTCCAGATCCATGAGCAGAAGATTCATGTGTACGGCAAGGCGGCCACCATCCGGGCGAAGATGACCGCGCGCAATCCGGCCGGCGATATTCACCTGACCATGCTGCAGGTGTGGA
>CALFYN010000814.1 GCA_937952345.1 uncultured Acidobacteriota bacterium | reverse complement strand
TTCTCCCCCCCTTCAATCACCAGCGGAGCACTCAGCTTCACTTCCCCGCCCGGCAATTGCACTTCGCCCGACTTCACCGCCAGCAGGCCCCGCACGCCGCCATCGCCCTTGCAGCCAATCATCAACACAACGCCGATTCCCAGAATGACCCGCAACATGTCATTGCTAGACTAGCAGAGTATGTCCGTCGCCTTTCGCCAATGCGCCCATCAGAGCCTTGGCCCCATCACCGCAACAGCACCCTCCGGCTACGTCATCGGCATCATCGGCGACAACAGCTCCGGCAAGCGCACGCTGCTCCAACTCGCCACCGGCGAACTCACCCCCACCACCGGCCAAATCGAAATCACTGCCCCGCCGCAAACCTTCTATCACTCCCTCGCCCGGCAGGACGCCACCCAACGCGCCCGCACCGCCCTCGATCTCGAAACCCTCCGCCGCAACTCGGGGACAGCCTTCCTCGTCAGCCATGAACTCTCGCTCATTGAATGGCTCGCCGACGAAGTCTGGTGGCTTCACGAAGGGAAACTCGCCGCCAAGGGCGACCCCCGCCAAATCCTCAACGAATACCGCCGCCACACCTCCGCGCGCATCAAAGCACAATCCACCGGAGCCCTCCACACCCTGCCCCCCGCCATCCGCCGCGGCGACGGCCGCGCCACGCTTCTGCTGCTCGAAACCCGCGATGCCTCCGGCGCACTCACCTCCCTCTGGCGAGCCGGCGAAGAAGCACAAATCGGCATCCGCGTCCGCTTCGAATCCCCCGTCGAAGACCCCGTCATCGGCATCCTCATCCGCACCCGCATTGGCTTTGAAGTCTACGGCACCAACACCGAACTCGAACAGATCCCCCTCGGTCCCCGCCAAGCCGGCGACACCATGGATGTCCTGTTCCGCTTCCCCTGCCATCTCTGCCCCCACGAATACACGGTCACCGCGGCCTCGCACGACAAAGACGGCGTCTGGCACGATTGGGTGGAAGACGGAGTCGCCGTCTCCGTCAGCGATACCCGTTACACCGCCGGCGTCGCCCGCCTCGTCTCTCAAGTCGAAACCAAACTCCTGTAACGATCCGGCCCCCGCCGCCACTATCGTTACATTATGGATGCACGCACCACCGATCCCCGCCAGGTTGTCGCCGCCATCGACACCCTCATGCTCGAGGCAATGAAGCGGCCCACCGCCGTTCACAGCCGCCCCACGGTGATGGCGCTCCTGCGCGAAGCACGCAAAGAGGCAGCCACCGCCCCGCCAGGCCAGATGTTCCTCCCGCGCACGGCGGCCGCCAGCCAGATTCAGGCCGCCATGGCCGCCCGTGAGCGCGCCCTCGAACCCCTTCCGCCCTTCGAGCCCTTCAGCAATTCCGACCCCGGCTGGACCAGTGTTGTCTTCGCCCTCCTCGAACGCCTCATCCGAGGCCGCGCCGCCTTCATCGATGCCACCTCCGCGGCTGATTTCCGCATCCCGCTCCCCACCGATGCCCGCCTCGCCCTCTTCGCCGATTGGGGTACCGGCCAACCCGCCGCCGCCCGCGTCGCCGCCCAAATCGACGCCACCAATCCCACCCACCTCATCCATCTCGGCGACATCTACTATGCCGGCGAAGAGCACGAAGTCCCGGACCGCTTCCTCGACCGTCTCCCCTCGAACCCCACCATCCAGGCCCGCTTCGCTCTCAACGCCAATCACGAAATGTACAGCGGCGGCCACGGCTATTTCACCCAAGTCCTGCCGGCCTTCGGCCAGCCCGCCAGCTACTTCTGCCTCGAAAACGAGCACTGGCGCCTCATCGGCCTCGACACCGCCTACGACGACAAGCGATACCACGGCCGCCAGATGGAGTGGCTCCGCGGCGTCGTGTCAACCGGCGATCAGAGGAACATCCTGCTCACCCATCATCAGCCCTTCTCCATCTATGAACGCCGCGATGTCGATGGCGACGTGATGGACAATGTCGCCGACCTCCTCGACGCCGGCAAAATCCACGCCTGGTTCTGGGGCCACGAGCACAAGCACATCATCTACCTCCGCCACCGCAATGTGCTCGGGCGCTGCATCGGCCACGGCGCGATTCCTTACTCCCCACCCAGCCGCGCCTTCCCGCCCGGCAACAAAATCCCCGTTCAATTCGTCAATCGCCGCACCAGCGACGGCGCCCACTGCGTCAACGGATTCGCCGCTCTCGCCCTCGACGGCCCGCGCATGGTTGTCCGCTACATCGACGAAGACGGCTTCGTCCCGTTTGAAGAAAACCTCGATTTCGAGATCGCCACACAAGCCGCGGCCGCTGGGCGTTGATTACTCCGAACCCGCGCGCCAAAGAGCCTGCAAGTCCTTGCGCCCGTTGAAATGCTCGTCGAACCCCAACTGCGTCGCCAACGCCCGTGCTCTTGCCGTCACCTCATCGGCTCCAGCGTCATTCCCGCCTCGCCGTGCCGAGGCCCGCAGTAACATCAAGAGGTTCATCTCGTACACCACATACCCCTCCTGGCGAGCCAGAGCAATACCCTCTTCTGCCGCCGCCTTCGCCGCTTCCCAACGCTTCAGGCGCAGAAGAATCTCTGTCTCCGGGATCAGAGACAGAATCGCGAACAACTGCCATCTGCTATTCTTCGCGGACTCCCGCAGCCAACGGGCCTGTTGCTCCAATGTCTTAACCGGAGTCGCGGGCGCGCAGCCTTCCAACCGCTTCGCCATGATTTCAAACGTCACTTTCCGCTCCGGAAACGCAGGTGGACTGGCACGGTGAATGCGCAACGCAGTGGCACAATCTCCAGTTTGCCGTGCCACCTCCGAATAAGTCTCACTTAACCGGCTCAGGTTGCCATCCCGATCCACGCCCGGTGAATACTTCAGGAAGTCTGCCTCCACTTCATCCGCAACAAGCTTGGCTTCCCCCGCCAACCCGAACCTGAGCATCACTTCCGCGACTGCCATCATCGCGTTATGATTCGGAACGGACCGCGCCAGTGGCAGCAGCCGCCGGGCATATTGGGCCGAAGATCGTAGATCGGTATAGCTTAAGTCTGCCGTCAGCCGTTGCAGCACCAGAGACTGGTAGGCCTCGTCTCCCTGCCGCGTGGCAAGTTGCAAAGCCTCTTCATAGATTGGCCGCCGGTCCGCCAGCCTTGGGTGGCCCGTGCCGTATTTGAGGAGAATGAGTGGAAGGACGTCGTGGATCCGGGCCTGGCGGTACCACTCCACGGCCGGCTTCATATGGGAAAGAGCCTCCTCCCTGCGCTCCTGCAACAGCAACGCCTCCCCCAGACGCATACGGTTCGCGGCCAGTGTGGATTGGCTTTTCACCTCCTCGGCAAACGCTACTGCCTCCTGCAAAACCTCGATGGAACGATCTACCTGCCGTGCGAACCGTAACGTGTGGCCTAGTTCTCCCAAAGCCCGCGCGGCGACAAATTGCATACCCTCCCGCCGTGCCTCCTCGGCCGTTTCCCGGGTAATGGCCGTGGATTTCTCATAATCTCTTTCATTCTGCAGCAGCGTCGCACGCCGAAACCGCAGCATCAAACGGTGATAACGGTTGCCGGTTTGTGCCGCCATCGCCTCCGCTTCTTCCAGGTCCTTACGATTCTCAGTTACTGTCTGTGATCGTAGCGCGCCCCGGGCTATCAGCAATTCGGTCAGCCCTTCGCGATTCCCTTCTGCCCGCAATACCTTCTCCGCCGCGGAAAATTGCTCCGCCGCCGCCGGATACTTCAGCCTCCGGCACAACTGCAAAGCCAGCCGGATGCGCGCCGAGGCGTTGCGCGGTTCTTCGCGCACGGCGAGTTCGAAGGTGGCCAGCGCCTCGTCTGCCTTGCCCCCCAGATCCTGCATCCGGCCGAGAAACAGCAGCACGTTGCCGCGCTCATGCCCCACTGCAACCCCAGCCCAACGTGCATATTCCTCCGCCGCCAGGGCAAAGTCCCGGATTACCGCCGCCCGTGCCGCATCCAGTGCAAAGCGCTCTTGCCGGCCCAGCAAACGCCGCTGATCCGCTGCCATAGTGGCCTTCAAAATAGCCTCGCGGGCTCGATCCACCTGGTCGTTTTCCGCGTGCGCCACCGCCAACAGCGCGGCCGCTTTCACAAACCTCTCATCCAACCGCATGGCGCGCTCCAGCAGCGGAACCGCCCGCGCGGGAGCCGATTGCGCCATCGCCGCAGCCGCTTCATCGTACAACCGTGCCGCTGCTTCCGCCGGTTGGTAATCCCGCCGCCACGTGCTCCATCCCGTCCACAACAGCATCGCCAACAGGGCCACGGCCACTGGCCCCCAAACCGCCGGCTTCGCCACCAGAAACCGCACGCTGGGTCTCGACCGCTCCAAGGCCGCGCGAAGCTCCCCCGAACTCTTGTACCTTTGTTCCGGCCGCGCCTTCAAACACCGCGTCAGCGCCTCCGCCCATACCGCCGGAATCTCGCTGCTGCGCGTGATCCCCTCGTGCATCTCCGCCGCCTTCTGCCGCGCCAGCCGGAAGGGCGACTTCGAATCATGCGGCTTTCGTCCCGTCAGCATCTCATGCAACACCACGCCCAGCGAGTACACATCCGACGCCACACTCGCCTTTCCCGTCTCCAACTGTTCCGGAGCCACATACGCCAGCGTCCCAATCACTACCCCCGCCGAAGTCAGTGACGCGTCTCTCTGCACCGCCGCCGCCAGCCCGAAATCGATCAGCAACGCCCGCTTCCCAACCAGAAACACATTCCCAGGCTTGATATCCCGGTGCAGCACTCCGGCCTGGTGCGCTGCCCCCAGCGCATCGCACACCTGCAACGCCACCGGCAGCGCTTCCTCCACCGTCATCCGCCCGCATGCCTTCAGCCGGTCCGCCAGTGTTTCGCCTTCCAGCAATTCCATCACGCAGAAGCGCACCCCGCGATGCATCTCCAGCCCCAACACCTTGCACACGTTCGGATGATCGATCTTCTGCGCCAGCCGCACCTCGCGCACAAAGCGAGCCTCCACGTCGCTCTGCGAAGCCGCAAACGGCCGTACGAACTTCAGCGCCACCCGTTGCCCGCTCCGCTCATCCGTCGCCTCGTACACATCCCCCATCCCGCCTGATGCCAGATAGCGCTCCACCCGATACCGCTCCGCCAGCACCTCCCCGGGAGCATACATCCCCGGACCCAGCGGTTGCGCCGGCGAATCCAACGTCAACCCGGAATCGTTCTGCATCGCCAGCAGCCGCTGCACATCCGCCGCCAACTCCGCATCGCCGCCGGCCATCTCTTCCACAATCCGCTGCTGCCCGCTCGCGGACGCCTCGCATGCCGCCTCGAAGATCTCCTTCGCGCGCCGCCAGCGCCCTCGCTCCTGCTCGTTCATTCCTGAGCCTTCTCCTCGAGTTGCTGCTCCAGCCAAACTCGCGCGAACTGCCAGTCGCGCTTCACCGTCTTCGGCGATACCCCCAGTGCATCCGCCGTCTCCTCCACGCTCAACCCCGCGAAGTAGCGCAACTCCACCACCCGCTCGGCGCGAGCGTCTATCTGCCCCAGCCGCTGAATCGCCTGATCGACGGCCAGCAACCGGTCCGGTTCCGAATGCGCCAGCGCCACCGGGTCCGCCAAGTCCACCCGCATGAACTCCACCCCGCGCTTCTGCGTCCGTCGCGCCCGTGCATGGTCTATCAAGACCTGCCGCATCACGTTCGCCGCCGCCGCCAGAAAATGCGTCCGGTTGGCCCACGATGGCGTCTTCCCCGCCATCCGCAAAAACGCTTCGTTCACCAATGCTGTGGGTTGCAGCGAATGGTCCAGACGCTCCGCCGCCATCGCTGATTGCGCGATGCGCCGCAGTTCTCCGGCAAACACTTTAAACAGGTCCGAATTCGGATCGGGAGTTGTTTCACCCATGCCGCTCACCCCACACAGTCGCAGAGGACATCCTCGCGATTATATATCGTAATATATCTGTTATGGCAATTTGTTTGCCATCGATCCGACAAGTAAACGTAACAGTACGCACGGTCCAGTAGTCCCTCCTGCTACGCGGACTTCACCCAGTTGCAGCCACTGGGCAAACCGCCCTAGCTCTCTTGCCAGCGGAGGAATTGCCGTCTCGGGGTCAACCCATTTCTCCACCCACACATTCCGCACCACAAGCGCGCCATTCTCCCGTTCCGCTTTGCAGTCCACACGCGCCACCAATCCATCCCCAAGCAGAAACGGCAGCACATACGCTCCCCATCGCCGCTTCGCCGCCGGCACAAAAATCTCGAACCGGTAGTCGAAATCAAACAGCCGCAACGTGCG
>CALFYN010000813.1 GCA_937952345.1 uncultured Acidobacteriota bacterium | reverse complement strand
CAGAAGACGATCAAGGTGGCGCCGGTATGGTTCCTGACCGAGAACGACTTTGAATTGAAGGAAGGCATGGAAGTGAAGGTGACGGCGGCGCCGGGCAATCCGCCGAATGAGGCGTATCTGCACGCTATCGAGATTACGGCGGTGGTTGCGGGCAAGACGCTGAAGATGCGCGACGCTTCGGGAGTTCCGCTGTGGACTGGCGGAGCGGGTGGCGCGCGAGGCGGCAACGGGACGCCGCAGGCGCTGGGCACGGGATGTGTCGATCCGGCGTCGATCCGCACGGTGACGGGGACAATTGAATCGGTGAGCGCGGCCTATGGCATGCAGCAACCGACGATGGCACTGAAGACGGAAGCGGCGATTGTCACGCTGAAGCTGGGTCCGGAGCGAGTGCTGCTGGGGGCCGATTTCGAGTTGAAAGCGGGTGCTACGATGAAGGTGAAATACGGTGTGGCGACCTGTTCGGAAGAGAATCTGGCGCTGGAACTGACCAATGCCGCGGGGACCACACTGAAGCTGAGAAACGATGACGGCACGCCGGCCTGGTAAGGCGGCAAGGAGACGAATCATGAAACGGATTCTGTTGGCATCGATTCTTACGCTGGCATGCATCGGCGCAAGTACTCCGGCGCTGGCTCATGGACACGGGCATCATCGGGGCAACTGCCAGGGGAATTGCGCGGACCGGGACTGCAACGGCAACTGCGGCAAGACGGCTGTGAAGAAGCAGCGCGGGAAGCAGAACAAATGCCCCGGCGGAAATTGCGGACAACAACAATCGGGCGCGCAGAAGAGGAATCAACAGGGACAGCAAAAGTAGCGCGCTTCCGGGAATGATTTTTGTGGCCTCTCCCAGGAATCCGGTGGATTCGGGAGGGGCCTTTTTGTTTTTGTGATTAGAATTCGCGGTCGCGCCGGGGATCGACACCGCGCTGGAGGCGGCCGGTGGCGGGATCGATGGAGATGAGGTGGGCAGAGCCGAAGGGGAGGGTGTTGGGGAGCACGGTTTGGCCTCGGGCGCGGAGTTCGTCGAGGAGTGAAGCGGGCATGGCGTAGGGCGCGGGTTCGATGCGCGTATCGCTGACTGAGGCTCCCGCGATACGGTTTTCATTGACGATGCGGGGGGCCTCGGCGACTTGTTGGGCATTGCGGCCGTGATCGACGACACCGGAGATCATGCGGAAGAGGATGGCGGGAATGCGGTTTCCTCCGGCCGCGCCGCCGATGAGGAGGGGGCGTCCGAGGGGATCGCTGAGGGAAAAGGGGCAGACGGCGCTGGCGGGGCGTTTGAATGCCGCGGGAGCATTTGGCCCAATTCCGGCAATATTAAACGCGGCGAGCGAATTATTGAGAAGAAATCCGGTGCCTGGGGCGGCAATGGCGGCTCCGAATAGAGAGCCGAGGGTGGAGGTATAAGATACACGCCAGCCGGCGGCATCGATGACACAGAGATGGGTGGTGGAGCGCTGGGAATCCTGGAGGGGCTCGCCGCGCGGGACGCCTTGGGGCAGGGAGCGCTCGAGCGAAATGAGGTTGCGGCGGGTGGCGGCGTATTCTTTCGAGGCAAGCTCATTTTCGGGAACGGGAATGGCGTCGGGATCGGCGAGAAAGGCTGCCTTGTCGGCGTAGGCGAGCTTCATGCACTCGAGGGCGGCATGGACGGTGTTGGTATCCATCCAGCCGAAGTTGGGGCCTCCGATGGGAAAACCTTCGTAGAGATGCAGCAACTGGAGCAAGACATAGCCGCTGGCGGGAGCCGGGGTGGCGGCGATACGGCGTCCGCGGTAGCTGCCCTGCAATGCGGTTCTGTAATGGACATCGTAGAAACGGAGATCCTCGGCAACGATGCGTCCGCCGGTTTCGCGGACGGTGTCGGTTAAAGCAGTGGCCATGGTTCCGCGGTAGAAGACGGATTCGAGCGCGGCCAGGGTATTGGCGAGATCGGGATTGGTGGCCGTGGCGCCGGGCCGGCAGGCGGGGTCGACGAACAGGCGGCGGGCTTCGGCGTTGCGGCTGAGGCGATCCTTATGGCGGTCGATGGCGGCGGCGAAGGTGTCGCTGACGGGGAAGCCGTCGCGGGCGAGGCGGATGGCGGGCTGCAGGGCCTCAGTCAAGGTCATGCGTCCGTGGAGGTGTTCGGTGCTGAGGGCGATGGCGCGGCGCCAGCACAGAGGGGTGCCTGGGACGCCGATGGCGAGGCCGCCGGATTCGATCTCTTCGGGAGAGAGGCCGCGGAACATGCGGGCCGAAGCCGCGGCGGGGGCGCTGGCACGGGAATCGACGGAGAGGGCGACTTCGGCGTAAGGGGATTCGAGGAGCAGGAATCCGCCGCCGCCGGGGCCGGAAGCAAATGGTTCGACGACGGCGAGCACGGCGGAAGCAACCACGGTGGCTTCGAGGGCGTTGGCGCCCTGGCGAAGCGCCGCTTCGCCGGCTTCGATGGCCAGCGGATGCGATGCGGAAACCATTCCGGGGGCATTTTGTGCGCGCAGAGCGCCGGTGGCGAGGAGGGGGAAGAACGCGCGGCGCGTCCAGCGCATGGGCGGCACATTCCATTTGTAACATGCCATGGTGTAGGATGCTGTGCATGATCTCCCGGCGTTCGCTATTGTTGACTGCTCCCTTGCTGGCGCAAAGCCGCAAGCCGATGAACGTGCTGTTTCTGGCGGTGGACGATTTGAACACGCATGTGGGGTGTTATGGGGCTCCGGTGCGGACGCCGCACATCGATGCGCTGGCGGCGAAGGGGGTGCGCTTTGACCGGGCGTATTGCCAGTACCCGCTGTGCAATCCATCGCGCAGTTCGCTGCTGAGCGGATTGCGTCCTCCTCGGACCGGCATTACGACGAACAACGTGTGGTTCCGGCGGCGCATGGCGGATGTGGTGACGCTGCCGCAGTATTTTCGCCAGCACGGATATTGGACCGCGCAATCGGGCAAGATTTTTCATGGTGGATTAGACGATGACAAGGCTTGGGTGCAGGGCGGGACGCAGTTGCGAGAGAATGCTCCGACCAAGTCTCTGGCTGAGCGGATTCCGTTCGCGGACCGCTGGCTCGCGCTGGAGGGGGACGGCAAGGATCAAACGGACTTCCGCAACGCCGAGCGCGCCATCCAGATGCTGGAGAACCGGCCCAAGGACAAGCCGTTTTTCTTTGCGGCGGGGTTTGCCAAGCCGCATGTTCCGTTTCTGGCTCCGAAGCAGTACTTCGATCTGTACGATCCGGCGAAGATCCAGTTGCCGCGCGATTTTGCGGGGATGCCGAGCGGGACGGGGCCGGCCTATCGCGATAATTTCGATCTTTTTATCAAGCGCGAGGCGACGCCACAGTTGGCGCGGGAGGCGATTGCCGGATATTACGCGGCCACGAGTTTCATGGATGCGGAGTTAGGGAGGGTGATTGCGGCGATCGACCGCATGGGGCTGCGGGAGAATACGGTGATCAGTTTCTTTGGCGATCACGGCTTCCATTTGGGGGAGAAGGGGATGTGGTCGAAGCAGACGCTGTTTGAGCCTGGGGCGCGGGTTCCGATGATTGTTTCGGCTCCTGGGCTGAGCGCCGGCAAAGGATGTGGGCGCACCACGGAGTTGATTGATCTGTATCCGACGCTGGCCGAGTTGTGCGGGTTGCCGGCGCCGAAGGGGATTCAGGGGAAGAGCCTCAAGCCGTTGCTGGAGAATCCGGCGGCGAGCTGGGACAAGCCGGCTTATACGTATCAGCAGCGGGGCTCGATTTCGGGGGCTTCGGTGCGCACAGAGCGCTATCGCTACACGGAGTGGGATGGAGGCAAAGCCCTGGCGGAGTTGTACGATTACGAGACGGACCCGCTGGAGCAGAAGAATCTGGCTTCGGACAGGGGGATGGCGGCGGTGGTGGGGAGGATGCGGAAGTTGCTGGCGGCGGGGGCGTGAGGGGCGTGGGTTAAAAGAGTCTCCAGAGGGATTCGCGGGGCTTCGACATTTTGAATTTGCGGTACCAGATGCAGGGCGGATATAAGGCCACGAGAACAATCGCCCATCCGAGGTAGGCCTGTTCGAGTGAGCCGGCTTCGGGGAAGAAGACGAATCCGGCGAGCATTAGCAGATAGAAGTGCGCGAGGTAGAAGAATAGCGGCGTTTGTCCGAAGACCATGAGCGGAGAGGCATCGGCTTTCCAGGCGCGCGGCAGCTTTGCGAGCAGGGCCAGCAACAGCAGGTCGATGCCGAGCGACATGGTGAGGAAGACGAGCGAGGGCGGGTATTTTACGTTGTTGAGGAACTCGATCCAGGTGGCGTCGCGCGGAGGACGGATGTTGCCCCAACCGCCGGCGGCACGCAGCGCCACGGCGGTGAGGAGAAGCGCGAGTCCGACGATCCAGATGCGTTTTTCGTTGCCGTGGGGATCGGTGCGCCACCAGTGGCCGAAATACATGCCCGCCGCGGCGGCGGCAAGCCACGGAATGACCGGATAGACGACGAATACATGCTGGGAGAGTCCGGGGGCCAGCAGGAGGGCGTGCCAGAGGGGGCCGGGTTTGCCCGATGCGGGCAGGAGGGTGTTGGTGGCAAAGACGCAAAGGGCGGTGATGACCAGCCACGTCCAGGGGGGCAAACGCAGCAATCCGGCACAGACGATCATGACGGCTCCCAAGGCGGAGAGGGTGATGAAGCCCCAGTAGAGGTCGGAGCCATCGATGGGCGGCGGGGCGCTGACGCGGCTGAGGCTGACGGCGGCGGGCTTCATCATTCCCTGCAGGAATAGCACGGGGTTTTCCAGCAGTTGGCCGGTTAACAGAATGGCCAGGCCGCGGATGGCGGTGCGGCGTACGGTCTGGGCTTCGGTCCATCCCGCGCCGCGCCGGGAAGCGGCAAACCAATAGATACCGGCGCCCATGAGGAAGAAGAAGCCGGGGGCGCAGAGGTGTGTGATCCAGCGGGTGAGGAAGGGAAACGCGCTGGAGTAGGCGCTCATGGCGCCGGCCCAGAACTCGCTGGAATGCTGGCGGGCGAGGAAGGCGCTGGCATGATCGATGGCCATGAGGATCATGATGAGGCCGCGCAGCGCATCGACGGACGGATAGCGAGTGTTCATTCGATAGCCCCGAAGCGGATTCTCGCACATTTGCGGTGTGGAGGATGGCGGGCGTGCCGCCAATTTCGGAGCAGATTTTCGCTTTCCCAGACAGAACGGTATTGAGCATTTAACTAACGAGGAGATTATTCGATGTCAGGAATTTGTGTTTTCGTGATCGCTGCCGCGGCGGCTTCGGCCTTTGCGCAGGAGGCGCCGCATGCCGGCGACTGGAGGACGTGGGTCATCGCATCCGGTAAGGAGCATGCGGTGGCCGCGCCTCCGGATTCGGGCGCCACGCGGGCGGAACTCGAGTGGGTGCGGACGGCGGCAACGGAGTCCCATGCGCAGATCGTGGAGCAGGTGCGCTTCTGGGATTCGGGCCCGCCATCGTACCGGTGGATGGAACTGATCGCGAAGCGGCAGTCGGAGGGGAAGTCCGTGGGCGCCCATTTCGTGCGCGCTTATGCGTATGCCGCGATGGCTATCTATGATGCGACGGTGGCGGCCCATTACGCCAAGCGGGAGTACGGGCGGGCGCGGCCGTCGGAGGCGGATGCGGCGATTCGGCCGCGGGTGCCGGTGCCGCAGAGCCCTTCGTATCCATCGGACTACGCGGCAACGGCGGCGGCTGCCGCCACGGTAATGGCGTATCTGGTGCCGGCGGAGGCGGAGAATTTCCTGAAATTGGCGGAAGAAGCGGGAAAGTCGCGTTTATATGCGGGGGTGGAATATCCATCGGATTATTTTGCCGGATGGGAACTGGGGAGACGAGTGGCGGAGCAGGTGATTGCGAAGGCGCGCCAGGACGGGTCGGACATGCCGTGGACGGGGACGGTGCCGACGGGGCGCTGCCTGTGGACGGGGACGAATCCGGGCAATGCCGCGGCGGCGCAGTGGAAGCCGCTGCTGCTCATCTCGCCCGCGGAGTTCCGGCCGGCGCCGCCTCCAGCGTGCGATTCGGCGGAGGCGCAATCGGAACTGGCGGCGGTGCGGGATTACCCGCGTTCGCTGAACGGGGCGAACCTGTACACGAACGCGCGGGCGCTGTACTGGCAAACGCCGGAAGGCATCTTTCCATGGGCATTTCTGGAATTGAACCGGTGGGTGCTGGAAGACAAGCTGGAGCGCAATCCGGCGCTGGCGGCGCGAGCTTACGCACTGCTGGGCGCGGTGGGTTACGATGCGTTCATCGCCAGCCAGGACGGCAAGTTCGCCTACTGGTATCCACGCCCGGCGCAGTTGGATGCGGGGCTGGCGCCGTTGTTTCCGGCGCCGAATTTTCCTTCGTATCCATCGAACCACTCGACGTTTTCGGCGGCCCGTGCCGAGGTGCTGGCGTATCTGTTTCCGGAGCGTGCGGCATCGATCCGGGCGATGGGGAAAGAAGCGGGCGATTCGCGTATCTGGGCGGGCATTCACTTCGAGATGGATAACCAGGCGGGTGTGACGTTGGGGCGCAAAGTGGCAGGGAAGTTCATCGAGTGGGCAACCAAGGACGGAGCGGGCCAGTGAGAAAGATCATGAATGGAACAGCAGTACAGCCACAGATGAGCCGTGAGATGGAGGAGTTGAAGGGCCGGCTGAAGGCGACCTGGATGACAGGGCACTACGATGTA
>CALFYN010000812.1 GCA_937952345.1 uncultured Acidobacteriota bacterium | reverse complement strand
AGTGCGCGGGGTGTGAGGAAGCGCTTGGGCGGAGGGGTGAGATCGTAGAGGGCGGCGCGGTTCTGGCGGCCGATGTGGAGGATGTCCTCGAATCCGGCAGTGGTGACGAAGGCGGTGCGTGCGCCTTTGCGTTCAAGCAGGGCGTTGGTGGCGACAGTGGAGCCGTGGATGACTTCGACGCGGTCGTTGCGGGCTGTGGCCTGAGCAATGCCCTTGAGAATGACTTCGGCGGGATTGCGGGGGTTGGAGCGGATCTTGAAGGACTCCATGCGGCCGTTGTCGTGGAGCACGACGAAGTCTGTGAAGGTGCCTCCGGCGTCGATTCCGATGCGCATGGTTGGTTACCTTACCGGCAGGTCAGGTGGCCGGATGCCTTCCTGGCGGAAGCGCTCGAGCATGCGGCGGCGAATGTTCGATTGCGCCATGCCCTGATTGAGGCGGTGTTTGACCTGAATGATGAGCTTGAATTGGAGATGGGTGGGCGTGACTCCGGGGTCGAAGATAACGATGGGCTCGAATTCGGGGACGAGATTCGCTTCCTTGACGGCTTCTTCGATGGCAATGGCGGAGGCGCGGTCGACGTCGGCGTCGAAAGAGGTAAGGATCTGCACGTCGGTGACTACCTTTTCGTTGGGCAGGGCGAAGTTGGTGAGGATGCTGGAAGTGATCTTTTCGTTGGGGATGACGATGACGTTGTTGCTGGTGGTGAGTACGCGCGTGGTGCGCCAGCCAATGTCGGTGACGGTGCCTTCTTCGCCGCTGGAGAGGCGGATGAAATCGCCGATGGAGATGGGGGCTTCGACGAGGATGTGGATGCCGGCGAAGAAATTGGCGAGGGTGTCGCGGAGGGCGAGGGCGAGGGCCAAACCTCCGACGCCTAACGCGGTGAGCAGGGGGGCGATGGAAACGTTGAAGTAGCGGAGCAGGACGCTGGCGCCGAGGCTGAGGATGAATACATGAATGAGGGCTTTGGAGACGCCGGAGACGACGATGGACAAGCCGCGTTCCTGTACGTAGGTTTCGGCGAGGCGGACGAGCAGCGAGGATATGACCACGCACACGCTGATTACGAGGAACGTGACAAGTCCGGCAGCGGCCCAGGAGGCGGCACGGCCGGGGAGTTCAGTGTATTTGAGCGTGATGGCGAGTGCGCCGGCGATGCACCATAGGATGGACGGGAAGCGGAGGGATGTGGTGAGGATGCGTCCGCGGCGTCCGGGTCCGGTGGTTTGCTTTCGAAGCCACCGCATGGTGAGTTGGCGAAGGAGGAGCAGGACGGCCAGCGATGCGGCGAAGAGGAGCGCGGATTGCGCCCAATCGATGAGCAACGCAGGATTCTTCAAAGACACGGACGGCATACAGTGCGAAGTTTCTATTCTCCCATGTATGGGAAGTCGTGCAGCCGGATGTTGGCGGGAAGCATCCTAGAATAAGAAGAGTAGTGCGGTATTCGCCCCCCAATAACGATGATCCAACTCGATGATGTGAGCAAGGAGTTTGATGGAAAGCGCAAGGTAGTGGCGCTCAATGGTGTGCAATTGCATATCCCGAAGGGAGAGATGGTGTCGATGGTCGGGCCGTCGGGGTCAGGCAAGTCGACGCTGCTGAATCTGATTGGCGGACTGGACAAGCCCTCGCGCGGCGAGATACGGATTGACGGACAGGCGATGAGCGCGGTGTCGGACGATGATCTGACGCGGATGCGGCGGGACAAGATCGGGTTCATTTTCCAGTTCTTCAACTTGCTGCCGACGCTGAGTTGTCTGGAGAACGTGGCGCTGCCGCTGCATTTGCGCGGATGGAGCCGGAAGAAGGCGGAGGAGCGCGGGCGCGAGTTGCTGGATCTGGTGCAATTGGGCAAGCGAATGGAGCATTTGCCGGAGGAGTTGTCGGGAGGCGAGCGGCAGCGGGTGGCGATCGCGCGCGCGCTTTCCGTGTACCCGCCGATTCTGCTGGCCGATGAGCCTACCGGGAATCTGGACTCTTCGACAGGGGCGGAAATTCTGAAATTGATCAACGATCTGCATCAGCGGCTGGGGGCGACGATTCTGATTGTGACGCACGATATGGGGGTTGCAGAGAGCTGCCAGCGGACGATTCGTTTGCGCGATGGCCGGATTGTGGAGGATGTGCGGCGGTGATTCTGCTTCGATTGCTGACACTGCCCTACGTGCGCAAACACAAGCTGCGGACCGCGCTGACGGTGGCGGGGATCGCGCTGGGCGTTGTGATCTTCGTGGGGATGCGTACGGCCAATGATTCGGTGATGTACGGGTTCCAGCAGACCGTGGACCGGCTGGCGGGGAAGACGCACTTGCAGGTGTCGGCGGGGGAGACCGGATTTCCCGAAGAAGTTCTGGAAAAGGTGCAGGCGGTGGCGGAAGTGGATGTCGCCGTCCCCGTGATTGAAGCGATTGTGCAGACGGGGATGGCGGGGCAGGGGAACCTGCTTCTGCTGGGCGTGGATATGACGGGTGACCGCAGTCTGCGCGAATACGATTTCGAAGATGGGGAAGAGGCGTTGATCGACGATCCGCTGGTGTTTCTGGCGCAGCCGGATTCGATCATGATCACGCGCGATTTCGCGACGCAGAACGGACTGGCCACGGGCGATAAGTTGAAGCTGGAAACAATTGCCGGGCCGAAGCAGTTTACGATTCGCGGGATCATGAAGCCCGGCGGGATGGCGAGCGCGTTTGGCGGGAATCTGGCGGTGATGGATATTTACGCGGCGCAGTTCATTTTCGGGCGCGGGCGTTCGTTTGACCGGATTGATTTGACGGTGAAGCCGGGCTACACGGTGGAGCAGGGTCGGGCGGCATTGGAGAAGGCGCTGGGTGGCGGGTTGCAGGTGGAGCCGCCATCGTCGCGAGGGAAGCAGTTTGAGTCGATTGCCAGCATCTTTTCGGTGGGTGCTTCGCTGAATAGCTTGTTTGCGCTGCTGATCGGGCTGTTTATTATCTACAACACGTTTTCGATTGCGGTGACGCAGCGGCGGTCGGAGATTGGCGTGCTGCGATCGCTGGGGGCGACACGGGGGCAGATCCGCGGGTTGTTTCTGCTGGAGAGCGCGCTGCTGGGGTTGGTCGGGAGTTTGACGGGCATCTTCTTCGGATTGCTGCTGGCGCGTGGAATGGCGCAGTATTTGAGTACATTTTTCGGGGAACTGTATGGCGTGACGCAGCGTGTGGAGGAGATCTCGGCGGATCCGCGGGTGCTGGGGCTGGCGCTGTTCGTGGGCATATTCATGAGCATGCTGGCGGCGTGGGTGCCGGCGCGGGCGGCATCGGAAGTGGATCCGGTGAAGGCGCTGCACAAAGGAGCGTACGAGAGCTTTTCGGATCATGAGAGCCGGATGCGGTTGTGGGCCGCGCTGGGTTTGTGCGCCGTGGCGTTAGGATGCTGGTTTGGCGGCGGGTCACGGGGCGTGCCGCTGTATGCGGGGTATTTGTCGGTGATCGTGGCGGCGGTGCTGTTGACTCCCGCGGCGGTGCGCTGGCTGGTGGTTCTGTTGCGTCCTTTGCTGCGAGCCGTATTGCCGGTGGAAGGTGCGCTGGCGGCGGATAGTTTGATGCAAGCGCCGCGGCGGACGTCGGCGACGGTGGGGGCGGTGATGTTGTCGCTGTCGCTGGTGATTGGCTTGGGTGGCGTGTCGACGGCGAGTTACGTGTCGCTGATCGACTGGATGAACAACGTGCTGAATCCGGATTTGTTTGTGGGCACCTCGGAGCAAATCGCCGAACGCAGCTATCGTTTTCCGGCGAGTTTCGGCGATGAGATACGTAAGATGGACATGATTGACGAGGTGCAGTACGTACGGACGGCGCGGGTGCAGTTTCAGGGTGTGCCGGTGATGGTGGTGGCGACGGATATCGCGGCGGTGGGGCGGCGGGTGAAGCCGAAGGTGGTCGCGGGAGAGCGCGAGGAAATGAACCGGTTGACCTCAGAGGGCAAGGGTGTGATTCTGGCGGATAACGTCGCGCTGATGACGCGCAGCAAGATGGGGGATGTGGTGGAGATCCCATCGCCGGGCGGGATCATCCGCTTGCCGGTGGTGGGTATCACGATTGATTATTCGGACCAGAAGGGCGCGATTGTGATGGATCGCAAAGTATTCGTGAAGTATTGGAAAGACGATTCGGTGAATCTGTTCCGGGTGTATTTGAAGAAGGGTGTGGATCCGGAGCAGGGCAAACGGGCGATTCTGAACCGCTTTGGATCGGAGCGGAAGCTATTCGTCATGACGAACGAGCAACTGCGTACGTATGCGCTGAAGGTGACGGACCAGTTTTTCGGATTGACGTACATGCAGATATTTGTGGCCGTGCTGGTGGCGATTTTGGGGATTGTGAATAGTCTCACGGTGTCGATTACGGACCGGCGCCGCGAGTTGGGCGTACTGCAAGCAGTGGGCGGATTGCGGCGGCAGGTGCGGCAGGCGGTGTGGATGGAGGCGCTAAGTATCGGATTAGTGAGCGTGATTCTGGGATTGGCGTTGGGAGCGGTGATGCTGTTGTATTACTTGGGCATTATTCGCGAGGAGGTGGCGGGGATCCGGCTGGATTATACGTATCCGGTGAAGATCGCATTGATCCTAATCCCGACGATGATGGCGGTGGCGCTGTCGGCGGCGCTTGGCCCGGCGGAATCCGCTGTGCGGTCATCGCTGGTGGAGGCATTGGAATATGAATAGACTGGCTGGGTTGGTTTTGCTGGCTACGGTTGCTTGCGCGCAGGATGCGAGGCAGATTATGACGGAAGTGCAAAACCGGCAGAAATCGAACTCGCAGCGTTATCAAGGCTGGCTGAAGGTGATCGACAGCAAGAGCAAGATCAGTGAGAAGCGGTGGACGTATGACCGGTTGGGGTCGGCGGGAGAGAGTAAGGTGGTGCTGCGGTTTACGGCTCCGGCGGAAGTGAAAGGTGTGGCGCTGCTGATTGTGAATCATCCGGAGCGGGCATCGGACCAATGGATGTGGACGCCGTCGTTGCAGCGGGACCGGCGGATTGCGTTTCAGGATCGCTCGACGCGGTTCTTCGGGACGGATTTCAGTTTTGAGGATTTGGAAGAGCGGGATGTGAACCAGTACGACTACAAGATGCTGGGGGAGGAGACGGTGGCGGGCACGCCCTGTTGGAAGATTGAATCGCGGGCGAAAAAGACGAAGTCTTCGCAGTATTCTCACGTGCATCTGTGGGTGGACAAGGCGCGGTACGTGTTTCTGCGGATTGAGAGCTTCAAAGGGGATACGTTGATCCGGCGGACACAATACAGCGACTATCAGAAGATCCAGAACATCTGGAGTCCACTCGCATTGGAGGTGGAGGATGTCGGGCGGAAGAGCAAGACGGTGTTGCGAACGGAGAAACTGGAGTATAACGTTCCGTTGAAGGAAGAGATGTTCACGTTACAGGCATTGCGGCGCGAATGAAACAGGCAGTACTCATATTGTTGTTGGCTGCGCCCGTGTGGGGGCAGAAACTGGTGCATCGCGGCTATGTGGAGACGCGCGGATTGGCGTATCCGGATACGGCGCCGGGCGATAGCAGCAATGGCGTGGGCGAAGTGGTGGCGCGGTGGGACGTATCGTACCGGCTGTCGGATGCGTGGAAGGTATCGGGCGCGGTGGATGCGCGAGTGGATACGCACCGGCAGGACGAGCGGGATTTTCGCGTGGACTGGCAGGACCGGAGTTTCCGGCGCCCGAATCTTTCGTTGCGGCGCTTCAGTACGACGTATCAAAAGGGACGGCTGACGCTGGAGTTCGGCAAGCAGTTTATTCGCTGGGGGAAGGCGGACATCCTGAATCCGACGGACCGGTTTGCTCCGAAGGATTTTCTGGAAGTGATCAATACGGATTATCTGGGGGTGCTGGCGGCGCGGGCGGTGTATGAGGCGGGCAGCCATACGTTCGATCTGGTGTATACGCCGCGCATGACTCCGAGCCGGGGTCCGCTGGGGAATCAGCGGTGGGTGGTGATGCCGGATCCGGTGCCGGGGTTGGCGATGGTGGATGGCGGGGTAAGGTATCCGGGTGGCGGGCAAGCGGGAGTGCGATGGAATTTCCTGGGGCCTGGGTTTGAAATGTCGACCTCGTTTTTCGAAGGGTACAATCATTTGCCTTCGATCGAATTGGGAAGTGTAGTGGGGCAGCCGTTTGCGGTGGCGTTGACGCGATTCTTTCCGCGGCTGCGCTTTTATGGGGCGGATGCGGCGGTGCCGTTGCGCTGGTTTACGGTGAAGGGCGAAGCGGGGTATTTCACTTCGTCGAACCTGGAGACGGATGAATTTCTGCTGTATGTGCTGCAGGTGGAGCGGCAGCAGGGGGAATGGTCCTTTGTGGGGGGCTACGCGGGGGAGTATGTGACGGAGGCTCGGAATCCCTTGTTTTTCGCGCCAGATCGGGGGATTGCGCGGACGTTTCTGGGACGGGTGGGGTATACGATTGACACGAACCGGAGTGTGGCTTTGGAGACGGCGGTGCGGCAGAACGGGGATGGGGCTTATATGAAGGGGGAGTATTCCCAGGCGTTCGGCCAGCACTGGCGGGGGACGATGGGGTTTGTGTTGCTGCGGGGGAATCGGGGGGATTTTCTGGGACAGTATAAGCGCAACTCGCATTTGCTGGCGACCATGCGCTACAGCTTTTGATGCTGTAGAATCTCCGCT
>CALFYN010000811.1 GCA_937952345.1 uncultured Acidobacteriota bacterium | reverse complement strand
ATCGCCCGCAACGGGGTGAAGTGTACCAACGGCTATGTATCGGCGGCGGTGTGCAGCCCGTCTCGGGCGGCGTTGCTGACGGGAAGGTATCAGCAGAGGTTCGGCTTCGAGTTCAACACGGGGCCGGCGGCGCGCGATATGAAGTTGCGTTTGGGATTGCCGTTGACGGAGAAGACGCTGCCGCAGTATTTGAAAACCGCCGGGTACACGACGGGCATGGTAGGCAAGTGGCACCTGGGAGGGAATGCCGAATTTCAACCGCCACGCCGCGGTTTCGATGAGTTCTTCGGGTTCCATCACGGGGCCAATGTATTCGTGACGCGAGCCACGCCCGGGGCGAAGTTCGTGGAGACGGAAGACGCTTCCGGGGCTCTGTCGGCACCGCCTGAGAAACGCCGGCAGCCGGTGTTCCGTGGAGAGACCGCGATCGAAGAGAACGACTATCTCACCGATGCTTTTGCCCGCGAGGCGGTGGCGTTTCTCGACCGGCATCACGCGAAGCCGTTCTTTCTCTATATGCCGTTCAACGCGGTGCACACGCCGCTGCAGGCGACGACGAAGTATCTGGACCGGGTGGCGTCGATTGCGGATGAACGGCACCGCATGTTGGCGGCGATGACAGTGGCCATGGATGACGCCATCGGGGCAGTGCTGGCGAAGGTGAAACAATACGGGCTGGAGCGCGACACGCTGATTGTATTCTTAAGTGACAACGGCTGCCCGACGTACACGCGCGCGGGCACGAACGGGGCGCTGAGCGGATCGAAGATCACGTACTTCGAAGGGGGGATTCGTGTTCCGTTTATCGTGCAGTGGCAAGGGCGGTTGCAGGCGGGCCAAACGTACGCGCAGCCAGTAGTCTCGCGGGATCTGCTGCCGACGATCCTGGCAGCGGCCGGAGTGCCGGTGCCGTCGAATCTGGATGGAGTGGACATTCTGCCGTATCTCGACGGGCGCAAGAAGGGTACGCCGCATGAATGGCTGTTCTGGCGCGCGGGCCGCAACATGGCTGCACGCCACGGCGATTGGAAACTGCTCAGCCTGCACAACGGCGAGATCATCCACTTGTACAACCTTGCCAAGGATATCGGGGAGCTCGACGATGTAGCAGGGCAGAATGCGGGGATCGTGAAGTCGATGCGGGCGGAACTGGAGAAGTGGTCGGCATCGATGAAGGCGCCGCTGTGGGAGCCGCGCAGCCAGCCGAAGGTTCCCGTCAACGGAGAGCAGATTACATGGGATCTGTAGTGGCGATGGGCACGGACAAAGGTTCGCGCTACGTGACCATCAAGACGATCCTGGAGCGCACGGGCATTCATCGCCAGACCGTGCACTACTACTTGCGCAAGCAGGTTCTACCGCCGCCGACGCGCACCAGCCGCACGTCGGCGTTATATCACGGCGAGACGATCGAGTTGATACAGCTTGTCCAGGCGCTGCAGAAGCAGCAGCGGCTGAGCCTGGATGAGATTGTGGCCTTGTTCCGCCAGCATCGCTACGATGTGCGGGCTATCCGGCAGGCGGCGGCGGAACAGACGCTTTCGCCGCTCCACTCCATCTTGGGAGATGCACCGGCGGCGCAGATTCCGGTGTCTGAGATCGCCGAGCGGTTGTCGCCATCTCCGCCGCGGGAGTGGATTGATGAAGCGCTTGCCTCGGGCGTGGTGAAGACCGTGATGCGGGATGGCCGGGTTGTGCTTGGTGCGGATTCGCTGGAGGCCCTGCGGGCGGTGTGGGATGGCGTGAGGGCGGGGGCGAGGTTGGAACAGTTTGTGGCGCTCTCGCAGTCCATTGAGAAGCAGGCGGAGCAGGAATTTGGGCAATTCGTCAAGAACCTGCGAAAGCTGAGCCCGGCGCGCGAGGCTGGGCCGCAGGTGGCTCGGTTATTCTCCAGCCTGGAGCGTTTTGGCGCGGTGCGGCGGCGCGAATCGCTGCACCACCACTTCATGGAGAGGGTGAAGCGGCCGGGCCACCTGTTTCTGAGCCCGAATCGCACGTACGTTTTTCCCAGCCGCACGTTTTTGCAGAAGATGGGGCTGTTCCGGCAGTTGGATCTGCTGTTGCGGCAACTGGATCGGAAGCCCGACGATCTGGCGGCGCTGCGCAACCTGGCTCGGGCTTGCTATGTCAGTTCGGACTGGACTCGCCTGCATGCAGCGGCGCAGAGTATCTTGCGGTTGGCTCCCGATGATGCGAGTGCGGCGGCGAATCTGGGGCAGGCGTTGCTGTATCTGGGGAGGGTTCCGGAAGCGGTGAGTGTTCTGGAAGAGGCGTTGGCGCGAGGGCCGAACCCGATGGCGAAGATCCGGTTGGGGCAGGCGATTGCGCGGCAGGCATACGAGGCGGGGGATACCTCGGCGCTGCTGGATGCGGTGGTGCGCCGCACGCGCCTGGCGAACGAGGCCATAGGCGAATCGCAACCCATCCCGTCGTTACATCGAAAGGTGCGGCTGAATGCCTTGCTGGACTCGTTGTATTTTTCCGATCCGATGGGCCTGAACCGTCCGATTGAGAAGGAAGCGCAAGCGCTGTATGAGGAGTTCAACGGGCTGCCGATTGGGAAGCTACCGGCATTGGCGAAGATCTCCCTGGCGATGTCACGGCTGTACGCCACCTACGCGCTGTATCTGATCCGGCTGCAGGAAGGAGATCCAAAGGCGGGGCAACTGCTGAAGGAGATCCAGCGTCTGGATCCGGATTGTGTGCTCGCCGCCCGACGCAAGTGATACGCTTTTGCTGATGAGACTCCTAGCGGCGGTTTTTCTGGTGTGCACGGTGCTGGCGGCACAAGGGCCGAACGAAGCAAACTACGACGAATCCAAAGTGGGCAACTACACGCTGCCCGATCCGCTGAAGATGCAGAGCGGGGCGGCGGTGACCAGCGCGTCGATGTGGCAGAAGCAGCGGCGGCCGGAGATTCTGCGGCTGTTCGAATCGCAGGTGTATGGGCGGAGCGCACCGGCGCCGAAGAAGGTGGAGTTCGAGGTCACCTCGCGCGATGCGGCGGCGCTGGGCGGTAAGGCGACGCGCAAGGAAGTGACGGTGTGGCTGACGGGCAAGCGTCCGGGGCCAACCATGTCCGTGCTGATCTACATTCCGAATCAGCGGCAGAAGCCGGCTCCAGTGTTTCTGGGGATGAATTTTGGCGGCAATCAGACGATTGGGCCTGACCCCGGCATCACGATTTCGAAGGCTTGGACGCGCACGGGCAAGCCGGGGGAGCGGGGTTCGTCGTCGTCGCGCTGGCCGGTGGAGATGGCGATCGGGCGCGGTTATGCCGTAGCCACGGTTTACTACAGCGAGGTGTTTCCGGATCACAAGGACGGGCTGGCCGGGTCGATCATTCCGCATCTGTACAGGGCGGGCCAGACCAAGCCCGCGGCGGATGATTGGGGAGCAATTGGCGCATGGGCGTGGGCTTTGAGGCGGGCGCTGGATTATATCGAGAAGGACAAGGACCTTGATGCGAAGCGGGTGGCGGTGCACGGGCATTCGCGGTTGGGGAAGACGTCGCTGTGGGCCGGAGCCACGGACGAACGGTTTGCGCTGGTGATCTCGAATGATTCGGGCGAGGGCGGCGCGGCTCTGGCGCGGCGTTACTTTGGGGAGACGGTGGCGCGGATCAATACGTCGTTTCCGCACTGGTTCTGCGACAACTTCAAGGCATATAACACGCGAGTGGCGGATCTGCCGGTGGACCAGCACATGCTGATTGCGCTGATCGCGCCGCGTCCGGTGTATGTGGCTTCGGCGGAGGAGGACCGGTGGGCGGATCCGCGTGGGGAGTTTCTATCGGCGAAGGCGGCGAGTCCGGTGTACAAGCTGTTAGGGAAGGATGGGATGGCGGCGGAGCAATGGCCGGGGATTCATCAGCCGGTACATTCGACCATTGGTTATCACATCCGGGCTGGGAAGCACGACATTACTTCCTATGACTGGGATCAGTATTTGACGTTCGCCGATAAGCACATGAAGTAGGGGTCAGACTCTGGCTCCGGGGATCTTCTTTTTTTGCTCGCGCAGGGCGGCGAAGTCGAATTTGGCGCGCTCGATGGGGACGCCGGAGATGTCGATGAGATTGGGATCGCGGGATCCGGCGCCGAGCTGCTCGGCCAATTCCAGCATATTGTCGCTCGATTCGAAGGGCGGCGTGCCGCGGCGAGCCATGGGGTCGTAGTTCATCAGGCGCATGCAGACGGCGTCGGTGGCGACGGGGTTGAGGCCGGCGACAAGGAGTCTCGGGCTGATGACTTTGAGTCCGGGGCCCGTCCATGGGCCTTCGCCGCCGGACATGGTGTCGATGCCTTCGACGATGGACAGGTGAATGGGGCGGGCGGCGATGATATCCGAGACGATGCGCGGCACTCGCGCGCCGCCTTGTTTGGGGACGGAGTGCTCGCGTTCCTGCGGTGCGGACTTCGAGGGTTGCCGGTCTCCGGCGTGGAACATGCCGCGGCCGCCGGTGGGAGTGAGACTCGGCTCATCCGCACCAGCGCCCGTGCCGTAGATGGTGCAGGGCGTGATGCCGAAGCAGTTCTTCATGGCCAGGGTGATGCCGGTGGTGACGTGGTCTTTCATCTTGGCGAGCGAGACGAAGAGGTCACACTCTTCGTAGGCCGGGTGGAGGTCGAATCCGGGGAAGATGTGGCCGCCGTTAGGAACCTGGAATCGCGAGTATTTTCTCTTGGGGCCTCCCCAGTTAGTGTTGACGAATTCCACGGAGGGAGCGGCGCGGAGGATTTCGTTCGGCTCCCAGTTTGCTTGCAGGACGTATTCTTCGATGGGCGCGGCGGTGGACCAGGGCGATTCGACAATACGGATGCGGCGGGCGCCGGCGCGGCCCATCAGATGTACGGTAGCGCCAATGACGGATGGATGCGTGTAGTGGGTGGTTTCGAGCGGGGAATGGCCGAGGCGATAGGTGGGGCTTCCGGTGAGATTCACTTTGATGGCGACCGTCTTGCCCTTGACCAGCTTGCCTAGCCCTCCCAGTTGATCAAAGAGGCCGTTGAGAGCCGGCGTGAGCGCCTGGCCGTAGTCCGGACATTGGGCCACGGCGACCCGGGTTGGCTGCGGGGCGGCGATGGCTCTGCCGGCGAGCATGGCGGCTCCGGCGGAGGAGAGAACGGATCGGCGAGTGATCAGCATGGGGGCCTCTTTCTTAGGCGGTTGCCTCAACCGCGGCGTAGATGGCGATTGGGGGCAGATGGACCTCAACGCCGTTGCGGCGGCGGAGGATGGGGAGATTCTTCGCTTCGCTCGATTCGAAGCTGTGGATTTTTACGTTGCGGAAGTCGCCCTGGATCCAGAGGGAGACGGACTCCGCGGTGGCGCGGCCTGGATAGTTGATGAGATGAACGACGGAGCGGCGGGAATCGCCAGTGGGGTAGATGCCCATGGCGCCGCCGTTCCAGAGGCGCACGACATCGTTGCGGTGGCTGAGGAGAATCTGTGCGTCGGAAGCGGCGAGAAAGGGGTCGCCGGATTCTTCGCCTTGGGGGGCGGCGATGCGTCCCTTGCCTACGCTGTGGAGGGCGTAACGGACGGTGGGGCTGTCGGGCAGTTGCGGGCCTTCGGGCTTTCCCCAGGCGGCGGTGGTCATCAGGAGTCCGCCGGATTCGACGAAGCGGGTCAACAGAGTGCGGAGTTGCGGGGGTGGGGCCTGCTCGTCCGCGTAGACGACAGCTTTCAGGCCGGCGGGAAGCGCCGTCAGGGTGCGCTTGTCCAAGGGGAGATAGGGTAGCTGCTGGCGCGCGGCGAGATTGAGGATCTCCTGGCTGAAGAGTTCGTTCGGGCCCGAGAAATCGGAGACGATGGCGGTGACAGCGCGGGCGGGAAGGTTGCACAGGTTGGCGTGGGTGCCGAAGAACTGGACGATCTGCTTGAGGCGTTGCCAGTTCTTTGTTGCGGCGGCATCGCCAGAGGAAAGAGCTTTGGCAAAGTTGGCGTCGAGCTTGACCACCCACTGCCCGCCGTGGGCCGCGGCATCGGCAATGCCGACGAGGTATCGCTCAAAGCGGATGATTTCGTTTGGTGCCGGCTGCTTGCTCTCGATCCAGACGGCGCTGCCGGGATTCTGCATGGCGAGGAGGCGGATTTTCCAACCATTGGAATCCACCCAGGGGAGACCGGTGGGTCCGGAGGAGCCGCCGCCGGACATCCGTTTCATTCCTGCCCATTCGCCCTCGGCTGTCAGCACGCCGGAAGGGAGTTTGGTGCTGTTGAACGCAATGAAGCCTTGCGTATCGATAGAAGGTTTAGCATCCCGCCATTCCGGAGGGATCGCCAATGGCCATTCCCGAAGCACAGGCCCAGTATAACCGAAGCTGGGGTGGGCTTGACGTTTCCTTACGGTTTTCTTACCGGAAAGCGGTTTTCAGGAGGTGAGAAGGGCTGTAGTCTGATACACGTGGCTCCTTCCCTTTCGCCGGAACCGGATTTCCTGCCCCTGGTGGGCCTGGATCATGTTGAATTTTATGTGGGAAACGCGCGTCAGGCGGCGCACTTCTATCGCTCGGCGTTGGGGTTGGAACTGGTAGCGTACCAGGGTCCGGAGACCGGTATTCACGACCGCGCTTCGTATGTACTTTCGCGTGGGAGCATCCGCTTTGTCTTGACGGCGGCGCTGCGGCCGAATCATCCCATAGCCGATCATGTATACCGGTATGGGGA
>CALFYN010000810.1 GCA_937952345.1 uncultured Acidobacteriota bacterium | reverse complement strand
GTCATGCTCCCCAACGCTACCATGCCGAACGTCATGTCGAAACTCCTCAACCTCGGCATGACCATCCAGCAGGTCATCGAGCGCAGCACCGTCAATCCGGCCAAAGCCATCGGACGCAAGGAACTCGGAACACTCAGCGAAGGCGCCGATGCCGACGTGGCCGTCTTTCAACTCGAGCGCGGCACGTTCGCCTTCCTCGATTCCGGCCACGGCAAACTCACCGGCAACCAGCGCCTCCGCTGCGCCATGACCGTGCGCAACGGCAAGATCGTGTGGGATGAGGACGGCCTCAGCACGACAGATATCTCGCGCGCCGGCCCCTACAGCAATTTCAAATAGCCCGTGCGCATCGCCGCCGCCGATTGGAGCATTCATCCCCGCAAGCGCTGGGTCTGCGAGTCGATCAACAACGTCGTCTCCGCCCCGCGCCAGATCGTAGACCCGTTATCACTCCTCGATGGCCCCAGCCCCGCCGTAGTAGGCTTCGATTTCCCCATCGGGCTCCCCGAAGCCTATTGCCGCGCCGCGCAGATCCCACGGTTCATCGAAACCCTCCACCGCGACTGGAGCACATCCGATCAGCCGTCACTCCATCAGCCCTTCTTCCCGCGTTCCGCGAAAGGCAGCAAAGCCATCCTCGAAGCCGCTCTCCAACTGAACCGCGGCGACTGGCTCCGCCAATGCGACCGCCAGTCCAAAGCCGGAGCCCTCTTCTGGACCCTCGGCCCCAAACAAGTCGGCAAGGCCGCCATCACCGGCTGGAGCGAAGTCCTCCGCCATCGCCCCGCTCACTGGAAAATCTGGCCCTTCGAAACCATCAACCCCCAAAACGACTGCTGGATCGCCGAAATCTACCCGGCCCTCGCCTACCCCAAGAACCTCGGAAAACAAGATCAGCAAAAACGCCGCGCCCAAGCCGGCGAATTCCTCCAAAAAGCAGACGAGTTAAACCTTCACCTCCAGCCAGATCTCATCCATCAACTCCACGACGGCTTCGGCCCCGCCAAATCCGGCGAAGATCCCTTCGACGCCTTCGCCGGACTCCTCCACATGGTGCAACACTACAAAACCCAAGAAGCCCCCACTACCCCAGCAGTCCGTCAATGCGAAGGCTGGATACTAGGCTTGCCCTCTAACTGACAGCTACACACCGTCACCCGGTAACAATGCGAATTCCCATTCGCATCAATCCCCTCTTCATACTGCACCCCCTCCACCCACTCCTCCACCAGCAATCCCAACCCCTCCAGCACCCCTCGCAAACGCCCCGAGGGCCAAAACTTCCGCCAATGCTCCGGATCATTAAACGCAAACGGTGTTGCCAGCACCAGCCGCCCGCCAGGCCGCAACACCCGCAGCATCTCCTCCAGCCCCCGCCGCGGATCCCGCACCCGGCACAACACCAGCGCCGCCACCACCACATCGAAACTCGCGCCCGCAAACGGCAAATCCAATGCATCCGCCTGCCCAACCCACACATTCCCCTGCCGCAAACCGCCCCGAAACACCACCCCGGCACGACCCCGATACTCCCATCCCGGCAACGCAATCTCCCGGCCCTCCACCAGAATCCGCCACGCCCGCCGCGCCATTTCCCGCGAAATATCCACGCACGCAAACTCACATTCCGCCATTGCCGCCGCGCAATCGTGCACAATCCGCCCCGGCCCGCAGCCAACATCCAGCACACGCCGCGGCGCCGCCGCCCTCACCAGAGCCGCCACCTGCTCATACAACCCCTCCGCGGCATCCACCCCAAACAACTTCGCGCCGTAAGCAATCCCCGTGTAAATATCCACACTCCCCTGCCGCCGGTCATAGAGGCTGTCCGCCTCCGGCGCGAACAGCGGAATCACCCCATCCATCCACTCCACGGGAGGCCGGTTCAAAAATTCAGGAAGTACGTTCATCGGTGCCTCGCCACAGAATAGCGAATGCGCGATTCCCACACCCGATTCCGCCTGAGCAGGTATGTGGGCCACATGGGTGCTCGCGGCATCCTTCACCATCCTCATCCTCGCCGGCTTCGAGATCGTCCCCCAATGGCGCAAGCCCTATCCCGAATCGGCCATGTTCCAGGCGCTGCTTGTGCTCGCCGTCAGCACCGGCTGGCTCATTGGCATCATCCCCGTCAGCGTAGCCATCCACCGTGGCGCAATGCAGTTCATCCCCGTCACCGCACCCGCCCGCTGGATCCTCGTACTCACCATCTACGCGCTCACCGCCACCGCCGCCGTCTACGCCATAGCCATGGGCACGGCAAGAAACGCCCCACTTCCGTGGAAAGCCGCCGCCCTCATCGCCGGCCTCGCTCTCCCGCTCGCCTACGGCCTCTACTGCAAACGGCTCCTCGCCCACTCACCAGCGTGATTCGGATTCTGTGGTAGGATTTCGGGATAAATGCGCAATCGGTTCCATGCCGTTATCCTGATTGCCACTGGCTGGCTGTGCGCCCAGAGTACACCCGATCTCGCCGATGCCTACCTTGCTGCCGCAGCCCGCGCCCGCCAATCCGGTGACCAGGCCGCCGAAGCCACCAGCTTGCACGCCGCCGGACGCATCTTCAACTCCCTCTCCCAACGCGCCAAAGCCTATGAAGCCCTGCTCCGAGCCGTGGACATCCGCCGTGGTCTCGGCCTCGCCGAAGAAGCCGATTCCCTCGCCGAACTCGGTGAGGCATGGCGCACTCTCGGCCGCGACGACAAAGCGGCAGAAGCATTTCGCCGCGCCCTCGCCATCTACACACAAACCACTAACCTCTGCGGATTGGCAAGAGCCAACTTCGAACTCGGCATCCTCGAAACACGCGACACCGCGATCCCTTTCGCTCGATCCATCCCCCGCCTCAAACTGGCGGCAACCCAATACGCGGCATGCGGAGACGCAATCGGTGAAGCCGACGCCATTTCCCGCTGGGCCATCAATCAGACCGAGACGGGTAGTTGGACTGTGGCCATGCACGCTTTGGATCGCGCGCAACGGACATACGAGCAATCCGGCGACCTGGCCCGCCTCGCCCGGCTCCACTATGACCGCGGACTCCTCCACGTCATTTTGCTCAAACGCTATCCCGCCGCCGGCAACCCCGGCAACACAACTGAAGCGCGAACTCTCTTCCGCCGGGCCTACGAATTGTTCCGCAACGCCGGCAACCGTCAGGGCCAACTCAGCGCGCTCCTGGCCTGGGGCAACGCGGAACGCCAACTCGGCAACACCGAGGAAGCCGTCCGCCTTCTCAGCCAGGCCGTCGACGGCATCGAAGCCAGCCGCGCCGCCATCACGGACCGCGACATCCGCATGTCCTACTTCGCCATCAAGCAGGACTACCATCTGCATTATGTGACCGCATTGCTCGACATGCACGCCCGGTATCCGCACGCCGGCTACGATACCCAAGCCTACGAAGCCAGCGAATCGCGCCGCGCACGCCTGCTGTACGAAACCCTTTCCTCGGATGCCGCGCAACCAACCGTCGATCCCACCGCACTTCGCAACTTGCTGGGCCCACATGATGTGCTCCTCGAGTTCTCACAGTCCGGCACCGCCAATTCCAATTCCGGCGAACGCTACTGCCTCTGGATCGCCACCAACCAGGGAATCCGTCTCGTCCGCCTTACCCAGCAGCGCGATATCGTTGCCGCCGTGCGGGAGATATCCCGTCGCATCCAATCGGCCACATCGGCGTCGGACACGCAACTGGCCCAGGCCCTTCGGACCCTGAGCAATCAGATCCTCGCCCCCGTCTGGCCCCACCTCAAGGGCAAACGCGTGATCATCGTCCCCGACGCACCCCTCAACCTCATCCCCTTCCCGCTGCTCCCCAATCCCCTCACCGGGAAGCCCATCGGACTTACCAACGAGATCGTCACCGTGCCCTCGGCAAGTTTGCTCGCGGCCATGCGCGCCGCTCGTTCCCAGCGCTCCCGCCCCCCTAACCAAATCGCCGTCTTTGCCGATCCGGTCTTCGACCGCAGCGACCCAAGGCTCCCCGCCAATCGCCGGCTCCCCGCCCCTCAACACGCGAACCCATCCACAACCAGAGGCCGCGATTCGAACTTCACACGCCTCCCCTTCAGCCGCCGTGAGGCCCGCGCCATCGCTTCCCTCGCCGGCGAACAACGCAGCATGCTCGCCCTCGACTTTCAGGCAAGCAAAGAGAATGTCCTCCGCGCGCCACTCGGCGATTACCGCATCCTGCACTTCGCCACTCACGGCATCATGGACGACATGGATCATCGCAAGTCCGGCCTGATGCTCTCCATGCTCAACGAAGCAGGCAACCCCACCGACGGCTTCCTCCGTGCCGATGAGATCACCTCCCTGCGCCTCCGCTGCGATCTCGCCGTACTCAGTTCCTGTGAAAGCGGAGCGGGCATGGACATGCGAGGCGAAGCCGTCCTCGGACTCGGCTACCTCTTCCTCTACGCCGGAGCCAAGTCCGTGGTCGCCTCCCTCTGGAAAGTCGACGATCAGGCATCCGCCGAATTCATGCGCCTGTTCTACTCCGCCATGCTCGGCCCCAGGCGGTTGCCTCCTTCCACGGCGCTCCTACATGCCCGCAAGGCGATGGCGGCACATCCCCGCTGGCGCGCGCCCATCCACTGGGCGGGTTTCTTCCTTCAAGGGGATTGGAGGTAAACCCGCGTTGAGTTCCTCCTGGTCGCTCAGCAAGCAGTCCTTCGATCTGCTCCTGCACTGGCTCAACGAGGATCGCGCCGAGGCCGCCACTCGCTATGAGATCGAACGCCTCAAGCTGATCCGCATCTTCGAGAACCGCGGAGCTGAGGACGCCGAATCACTTGCCGACGAGGTCTTCAACCGCGCCTGCAGAAAGTTGGAGGAAGGAACCGTCGACCTATCCACCGAGCCCGCCCGCCTTCTCTACGGCATCGCCAGGAATCTCCTTAAGGAAGACTACAGAAAGCAGTCCGCCAGCAGAAGAATCACCGCCGTCATGCAGCCAGTCGAAGCCGTGGCCGCCAGGGAATCGCACCTTCTCGCCATGGAGTTGTGCATCGCCTGTCTGCCCCCCGCCGATCGCGACCTCTTCGCCCGCTACATGGAAAGCGCCGGCGCGGAACGCATCGAGGCCCGCGCCCTCCTCGCCAAAGAATTCGGACTCAACCCCGTCGCCCTCCGCGTCCGGATCGCCCGCATCCGCAAGGCCATTGCCGATTGCATCCTGCGCCGCATGAAAGAAATGGAACGTAACGAATCGCGCGGAGGCGTCAAATGGGATTGAAGCCTTTTTGGCGCGGCAAGGATCGCACGGACATGCAGAACTACCTGCTCGGCAACCTCACCGGAACCGCCCTGGAGAACCTCGAAGAGCGCCTCCTGCTGGACGATGCCGTCTTCGCCGACATGCTCGCCGCCGAAGAGGAGCTCATCGAGTCCTTCCTCAACGGCGAACTCCACGGCACGGCCCTCAGGCAATTTGAAGCCGCATTCCTCGCATCCGGCAGCCGCCGCGATCGTGTCGAGCAACATCGTTTGTCGCGAATCGCCTTGGGCCCTTCGCCACGCAAAGCATCCGCGCCCCAGCGCAACTACGCCTGGATCGCTTCCGCCGCCGCTCTCGCCCTCACCGTGGCAGCAGGCTTCCTCGCCATCAGTTACCGCCAACGCTGGCTCCAAAGCGAGCACGATCTGCTGGCCGCCCACGCCACCCAGTCTCGCTATGCTCCCATGGAGATTTCCTACCGGCTCGATCCCGGCCGCCTGCGCTCCCAGTCCCAACGCCAGTGGATCTGGATCGCTCCCGGAGCCCAACGCGTATCGTTCCTCCTCGCGCCCCCGGAGATCCCACTTGCCTCCCCATTCCTCGCAAGATTGGAAACCGTCGAAGGAGCTCAGGTCTGGGCCGGCCCCTGCACGGAAATACCCGGACAACTCACTCTCACCGTGCCCGCCGCGGTCCTCCGCCCCGGTGACTACATCCTCATGCTCGAACGCGGCGGGCTCTCCGTTGCCTCCTACCCCTTGCGCGTTTTGGTGAGATAAGCCCATTTCCTCCGTAACATCCCGCCTCGTCCAGTCAATACGACTTAGGAGGTGACTTCCAGATGTGGCAATTCCTTCGCCGTCCCAACGGGAACTTTGTTCCCGGCGGTCGATATTCATTCCAATCCTCGACCGCTCGTTTCCTCATCCTTCCCCTCATCTTCCTGCTCTCCTCCGTATCGCTTTCCCGCGCACAGTCCAGCTACACCGTTTCCTACGAAGGTGGCGTCGTCAAAGCGAACAGGACACGCCTGGCTGGCGGCGCGCTCACCTCCGGTGTTCCACAGAGGTTTATTCTCCCGCCAGTATCGGAGCCAACTTTCTTCTCCGATGCCCTCTATCAGTTCCAGATACCAGGTGTGGCCGGGAGAATCCAGATCGACATTGCGGCAGACGATCCGCTGCTGGACGTGGACCTCTTCGTGGCCCGCGGCTCCTCGCTCGCCGGACCGGATGAGGCCACGCACCGGTCGACAACGTCACTGGGAGCGGAGTCGGTTGTCGTTCCGTTCCCGTCTCGTGACTGGGTGATAGGGCTGGCCGTAAAAACGTTAAACCGACAAATCACGGGAACCATCCGGGCAACGGCATTAGCGAGTTCCAGTAGTCAAGGACCCGAACTCACTTCCAGCCGGCCCGTTGGTTTCGCCCTGACCTCCGGGACGGCATCCACACGAACCTTCGAAGTGGTAGTTCCGCAGAACGCCCAGTCGCTGGAGATCAGAACAGAGACACTCAGATCCGCCAATGTCGACCTCAGCGCTCGTTCCCCGATCTCCTCCCGGCCCGAACACTTCGCCTCAACACCCTCCGGAAACGAGCTGATGATCATCCGCCGTAATGGAACGCCTCCTCTGCGCACGGGACGGTACACCATCGGTGTTTCTCTGCCGGCAGGTGTCCCGAACGCCGAAGGCTTGGTCATAGCCAAACTCACCACGGACCCGCCAGCCACAAAAAGCTATTCCGACGCGAGTCTGAAAGAGGGACAGGCAGCCGTCGATTCAGCCGTTGTGACACGCGGGCAGGATATTGTGTTCGTGCCCGAAGGTGCATCGGGCGAAACGTTGCCGGAAGTCATTTCCGGGGCAAGCGTCACTTTGCGCGACAGCGCTGACCAGGAAGGCGGCGTGTCCCTGCTTTCCGCCTCCAGTAACGAGATCCGTTGGCTGGTACCCGAGTGGGCAAAACCAGGCCCGGCAACGGTCAAGGTGCGCACGCATCAGGGCCAGGAACAACTGGGGCCGTTGCGCATCGGCCCGGTTGCTCCAGCTCTCTACTCAGCCGATGGTTCGGGCAAAGGGCCGGCCATGGCCTCGGCCGTGCGAACCTCGGAAGACGGCACGGAGGTTCCGCTCACCGTTTCCACCTGCCAGCAGAATCGATGCCAGTTGACACCCCTCGACCTCGGCCAGGAGTCCGCGATAACCACGGTGCGAGTCGTGGGAACCGGGTTCCGCCATGCCACCGGTTTGGCTTGCCGGCTCGGCGGTGAGGATGCAAAGATATTGCGCCACGGCCCGCACGAGACACTTCCCGGCCGCGACATCGTGGACATCGAGGTGCCCCGCTCCTTGTTCGGTGTGGGAGAAGTCGACTTGAAGCTCACCGCCGATGAATTGGAGAGCAACTCCGTCACCGTCAGCATCGGTGGGCCCGGCGGTAAATTCATCCCGAAACTCACCGCCATTCAGCCGGTGAGGACCGGGCGCTCCCGCACGCTCTCCAGCGTGAGGGCCTCCGGCCAGTTCCTATCCGAGGTGACGGCCATCGAATTCGAGCCCGCCGAAGGCCTCACTGTCTCGAATATCCGTCCCACCGCCTCGTCGGTTACGTTCGATCTGACCGTCTCGGCGGACGCAGCCTTTGGCGAGAGGCGTGTCTTCGCCGTTTCCCAAGTAGGCAAATCCAGTCCCGTAACCTTCGAAATCGTCGAGGCCGAACCTCCCGGCCCGCCCCGTATTACCGACCTTGTGGTGACACAAACCAGGTCTGGGAACTTTACAACGGTGTTCCGCTTCAACTTTACAGACCCCGATGGCGACATGAGTCTACGGCCTGTCTTCAGCATTTGGGCCGATGGTGGAAATGCGCTTTGCGGTACGTTCACCAGTGGGCAGACCAGCGATGACGGCCTGTTCGCAGGCACTGTCGAGTTGCGATTCACCCATCCTGGGGGAGTCCTGTTAAGGCCTCCCGTGGAGATCGATGTCTCCGTGCAGGACGCGGCAGGAAGAAGAAGCAACACACTGTCAGTCCGCCGGGATACGGAGTTCGTATGTCCCTGAAAATCCCCCGAATCTGACCCTGATCCGCGGCAAGTTGGGCGTCCGATAGGCGCCGCTACGAGAGAAACCAATGGGACGGTTCCCCCAGCCACGTTCCTGCCGCGCCGAGCCAGAATGTGAAGGAAACCAGCTTGGCTCCGGGTTCCACCCAAGCCCGTCAAACAGTGCACATGCTGCGGCCTAGTGCAAGTCGGCCCATCCGTTCACCGGCAACCGTACTAGTACAGTTTTGACCTCTTCTTCCCGTAACACCCTACGCCTTCCCGCCAATTACGGGTATGAAGCTCTCCCGGTGGACTGATCGCCTTCGCAGCCTCCTCCCCGCGGCTGCCGTAACCCACCGGACCCCGAAAGGACAAGCCCAATGAATCGCATTCCTGTATTACTGGTCGCCGCAGTGACCCTTACTTTGCCATGTGTGGCCGGACTCATCAACCCCGGGTTCGAAACCGGCGATTTCACCGGCTGGACCACATTCACCACCCCAGGCGGCACGCTCGGAACCGGCTTCCCCAACGTCACACTCTTCGACACAGACAATAACGGCAGCGCCTCCAACAGCGCCGAATTCAACGTCGGCGGCCCCGGCGGAGGTGGCATTCTCCAGAACGTCGCCCTTGGTGCGGGCACGCTGCAAATCGACATCGACATTGCCGTAAAGGGTGGACCGTTGGACAACGGATCCGGGGGTGTCTTCACGCTCTTTGTGGATGGCGCAGCAGTAGATACGTTCGACTTCGGCGGCGTCAGCGCAGTAGTCAGTGTCTTCGGATCCCTCAACGCAAACCTGGCCGTCGGAGCCGGACTCCACGAGATCCGCATTCAGATGACCCGGCCTTTCCTCCACTCCATCAACACTCCTACCCAATACCTGGACAACATCGTCCTCAGCGGCAGCGCCGTCCTCGCCGATGTGCCTGAGCCATCCCAGGGGCTCGGCATTTTGCTTGCGCTTGCTGTGATCCAGTGCACCCGGCGAAAGGAACTCCGCGCATGACCATCATAGTCCTGCTCCTCGCCTCGCTGACTTTACCTGAGGCGCTTCTGGCCATCCGGTTCAACAGCTTGTTCGGCGACGTCTCTCAAGCCGATACCCCTGGTTCGGGAGTCTATACACGCCTATGTCCGACAAACACATCGCTATCCGATGCCTGCCACCTGGACACAGGCTACTTCTCACTCCTAACATCGGATAGTCCCTGGGGCTCTGTTCATGCCCTGTCCACTACCGGCGGAGGATGGTTCGCTGAGGCCGCCACTTCAACCACCGGTCTTCGCGCTAGATCCGGTGCTGGCTTTCTGAACTATAGCGGGGGGGATTTTACTCCAGTTTCCTTCACGGATCCACCGGTTGGATATGCAGCCGCATCCCTCGCCTGGGCCACGGAAGACATCATCATTCGGGGCCCTTCCGGCGAATACGGGCAATTCGTCCCCAGCTTCCTGCTCACGGGAACCCTGTCCTCCACTCACGATCCCGCTACCGACGGCGACGCGTTCCTCCAAATGCAGGGTTGTGCTAGTCTCCGTGCTACCCAGGCTGATCCGCTCTCTCCGGTAGCTGCGAGTAGCCACTGCGCCATTTCCACAGCAAGCGAAACTGTCAACTACTACGAACGCCTGCAGCCTCCAAACAACCTGACGCAGCGGTTTGAATATAACGTACCCATTCGTATGTCGGTGGCCATTAGCACCGCCATCACAGTCAATGATTTCTTTGCATCCCCCGAAAACCTTAGGAGCGACACCGCCCTATCCAACTTCTACTCCACCCTCACCCTCGACCCCATCCTCATCCTCGACCTCAACGGCAACCCCGTGCCTGGCCTCATCCTCGAATCCACATCCGGCGTATTCACCCTCGACGCCCGCAACCAAACCAACGACGTACCCGAACCAGGCACGCTCCCAATCCTCGCGCTGCTCACGCTCACCGCCACCCTACGCCGAATGGTTCGCTAAAAAATCCTCATCCATCGGCTGCCGCCCCCGAAACCCATCCTCTAGCCCGTGCCACACATCCCTCCCGATCCTTCACCTCACACCATGATGAGTGAATCCGCCTACTACAGACACTTCGGAACGGAGACCACGCGGCTCATGTTCCTTTAAAGAACCTTCTTCCCCCGTGCCAACAGCAGCAACAGCCCCGCCCCCAGCAATCCAAGGCTGGAAGGCTCCGGTACTGCCTCCGAAGTAGACACCGTCCCGTTGAACCGGATCTCGTCGATCATTAGCCATAGCCCCGATCGGGGGGTGATTTGCACGGTAACCGAATTGGCCGTCAACCCCACCGGGTTCATCGTGAGAAAGGAACGCCCCCCGTCCGCGATCGCCGTACTCGAGAACGCGAAGTTCTGGCCCGCTACCGAAACATTCGTCGGCACACCGGCAAAATTGAAGGCATCGCTTCGCAAAACACCCAACTCGACCGCATCGAACACATACGTCTGATCGAATGAGAAGGTGATGGTCACCAACCCCGAATTCAGCCACGCCACGTAGGGCACGCCGTCAGTAGCCGGGTTGTTCACCAGCCCCGCCGCCAGCACCCCATCGGTCAATTCGCTTCCACCCGTGTCGGGGTAGCCCGCATCGGGCGCGGGCGACAACGTATAGGAAGTTGGCGTTATCAATGCTGCGTGAGCATAAGGCGCCAGAACAGTCAAAAGTGAGAGTGCGAAAACACGCATCCGATAGTCTCCTTACAGATTCAGAACAGATTCAGAATTGGACTTGCTTTGCCCAAGTATGAAGCAGTCCTCCGCACGCCGGTCATGCCATTCTGTGGAAAACTGTTACCCACGCTCCAGGCACGAGTGAATAGTTGTGAAAAGCTGTGAAGCAGTTGAAAACATTGATGAAAGTTCAGGTGACAACAGGATTCCAGGTTCGCTAAACTGTGCCCATAGGAATGGAAAGAGAGTGATGATTGTTCGCTAGTGGAGCAGGCTCCGCCCCACCTGCGTCGCGGCCGAAGTTGGCGGCGATCGGAGAACTAACCTGGAACCGGGTGACGCTCCAATTAATTCGGCGAGGCGAGCCAGTCAAACTCAACTGGCGTGCGGCCGCCGTTTTGGGTCACCTCGTGGAGGCGCGCGGGGAAGTGGTCACGCGCGAGGAACTCCAGCGCAAGGTCTGGGGCGACGTCCACATGGACTACTCCGTACTCTCACAGGCTGTCCTCACGCTGCGCCGCACGTTGGATCCACCACCTTCCGGAGGCAGCTACATTGAAACCGTGGCACGGGCCGGATACCGTCTGGCCGTCGAGGTTACCGATCTGCCGGATGAACCATCCACCGCAGTCGAACCCGCACCCGTCCGTCAAACGCGGCGCTACTGGCTGTTTGCGGCCGTCATAGCACTGTCATTGATCGCGGCCGCTACACTTGTCCGCTACTCCCAGCAGGCGGCGAGAAACCACCGCGCGGACGAACTCGTCGAAAAGGCCTTCCACCTCCTGCGGCGTGGCACGGGCGAGTCCAGCAGTCAGGCCGCGTTGCTGTTTCGCGAAGCCATGATCCTGAAGCCGGACTATCCGCCGGCGGTGGCGGGAATCGCGGAATCGGCTGCGCGGGCCGGCCAGTTCACCTTTCAGCATGCACTCGATCAGGCACGCCGCGCCGCGGAGGACGATCCGAAATGCAGCGAATGCCAGTCCATCCTCGGCTGGATCCTCGGCATGCGCCAATGGCGCTGGCAGGAGTCACTCACCCATCTAGAGCAGGCCGTCCGGTTGAATGGAGAATATGCCCAACACCGGCTGAATCTGGCCGAATGGCTGATGGTCCACGGCCGGGCGGAGGAAGCCGCACGGGAGGCTGAGCGAGCTACACGCCTGGAGCCCGAAAATCCCAACGTTTGGTCCACGCTCGCCGCGGCGCGCTACTTCCAGCGCCGCTATCAGGATTCGATTGTGGAAGCGGAAAAGGCAGCTTCCCTGGACCTCCATCACCCCAGCGGCTTTATCTGGGCATACTACAGTCACATGATGTTAGGTGAGGACCACCATGCGGCGGTCGGCCGGGCAAAATCCATTGCCGCCTTGTCCACCGATCCAGGCAGAGCGCTGGGCGAGTGGCTCCCGAAATTCGAACAGGCCCTCGCCCTGGGCGGCAGAAAGGGTCTGGCAAGGTTTTGGATCGATGAGGTAAGCCGCGGCCGGGCGCTGCAGGTGCACCGCTATAACCGCGCCCGGTGGAGTATGTGGTCCGGTGACCCCGAATCCGCCCTATCCGAACTCGAAGCGGGCCTGCTGTCCCGGCCGTACCAGATGATCTACGTAGCCGCCGACCCGATGTTTACGGCGCTTCATTCCTCCCCACGCTACCGGGAGGTGGTTCGCCGGGTCGGCCTCCCCCTGGCCGGGCAAGCCACCCTACGCCGAATGGTTCGCTAAAAAATCCTCATCAATCGCCTGCCGCCCCCGAAACCCATCCTCCAGCCCATGCCACCACTGGATCCCCTGTTCCCCCAGCTTCCAGCAGAGATACACCTCCCTGCCCCGGTAAAACGTCCGGAAATCGATCAGCCCGATATCCAGATCCTTCACCTCACACCCATACGAGTGAATCTGTTCAATCGCCGCCCGTAATTGCGCCGCGCACGTGTCCCGCCGCGACTTCTCCGCCGCCAAACGAGCCGCGTTCACCATCGCGCCCCCGCTCATCTGGATGCGGCTCGCCTCCTCGTGCAGCACCTCTTCCGCCTCCACGTAGAACCGTTTCAGTTCCAGCGCGGCGCGTATCGACTGCTCCACTTCCGGAAGCACCGCTTCCGCTTCCTGCAGCGTGAAGTACCGGGGACGCGTCATCTACACGCCTGAAACCTGAACCGCCAGCGTCCGGTTCCGCGGCCCGTCAAACTCCGCCAGAATGATGCTCTGCCACGTGCCCAATAGCACCGATGCGTTCCGCACCTGCAAACACAGCGTCTGTCCCATCAGCATCCCGCGCATGTGCGCATCCGCGTTCTGCCGCTCGCAATCGGAAAACTCCGGATCATTGTGCCGGTAGTAATCCTCGCGATCCACCACCTTCTCGAAAAACACCTTTACATCGTGCAGCAGCGCATCCTGCCACTCGTTGATGAACACCGCCGTCGTCGTATGCAATGTCTGCAGGTGGACCATGCCGTCCTTGACCCCGCTCTTGCGTACGACTTCGTTGATGCGGTCGGTGATATTGGAAAGTTCCATCCGCTCCTTCGAGATCCAGTCGATGATGCGGTTGTACACTTTGTACGAATTCTGCGGGGAGGAACCGTTCTGGTTGGCGGGAATCTCCGCCACTTCTGTCATAGCCTTCACTGGACTCATGTTGCCTCTACTCTTGAGTGATAAGCGAACCCACCGGGACGATCCAACTTTTTCTGATCCTGTGACGAATTATACCACCCGTCTCTCACCGCGCCAGATCAATTCGATAAAGATCGGCGATCGCGCTGTCCAGTTGGCAGTACACCATTTCACGCCCATCGGCGGACACAGACAGCGAGGCATCCCACATCACCGGCAGCTTGCTCACCTCCTGCGCCGCGAACTCGCCCTCGCCCTTGTAGCGGTACGCCGGCGGCTTGCTCGCGTAGTCCAGATAAAACACTCCCCTGTCGATAACCGCCCAGCCGCCCCACAAAAACGGTTGCAGCGGCAGAACCTGCTCCTCATCCCCGCCCGCCACCGGCATTCTCCACAGCCCCGACTTCGGCTCCCGCTTCACGTAATACAACCACTTCCCGTCCGGCGACTCCATCCCCCGGAACCCGCCTCCCGCCGTCACCTGCCTCGCTCCTCCGCTCCCATCCGCCGGCGTCTTCCACAACTCCCACCCGCCGTTCTGATCAGAGGCATAGTAAATGTGCCGCCCATCCCGCGACCACGACGGCACCACTTCGTTCGCCGCCCCTTTCGTCAGCCGCCGGTCAGCCCCCCCGTCCGCCGCCATCACATGGATATCCGCATTGCCGTCCACCCGCGTGTCATAGGCGATCCATTTCCCGTCCGGCGACCACTGCGGACTCCCCGTCACAGGCCCTCGAAAATGCGTCAGCCGCCGCGGGCTGCCGCCATCCACCTGCATTACCCAGATCTCGCTCTCCCCCGACCGCGCGCTGCGAAAAGCGATCTGCTTCCCATCCGGCGACAGTGCCGGCGAAGAATCGAGCGTCGTCGAAGGCGACAACGCCACCGAACGCCGGTACAGATTCAAATCGTCCGTGGCCAGCACATACACCAGCCGTCCCGCCTTCGCCGCCAGCGTCGGATACTCCGCCCGTAATCCCGATTCCGCCACACGCTCCATCGCCTGCGGATTGCTGATCGGGATGCGCCACAACCTCCGAATCGATTCCTTCCGCTGCAGCGAAGCAATAATGCTCTTCCCATCCGGCGAAAAGCAGAATCCCCCCGTCCGCCGCTTCTCATTCGTCAGTTGCACCGGCTCCGACGCCGGCAGGAAATCCGAGCCCAATTGCACAACATGGATCTCATCCACACTCGCCTCGGTGGCGCGTGTAAACGCCAGCACCGTCCGGTCCGGCGAGAGCATCGGCAGGCTGTCGCCCAGCGTCCCCGCCGGCGGCGACGTCACAATCGTCCGTCCTCCCGCCTCATCAATGATCGCCAGCACCGCCGGTCCCCCCGGATTCAGCCGCATCGACACAATCATTCGCTTCCCATCCGGCAGCCATACAATCCGGTCCCGTTTGTCCAGCGTCGTCCAACGCTTCGGCTCCGTCTCCTCCAGCCCCTGCACCAGCAGCGCCCATTGCGATGCCCCCTCCTCCCGCAGAAACGCGATCCGCCGCCCCGCCCCATCGATCACCGGGTTGAAATCCTTCGTTCGCGTCCCCGTCAGCCGCTTCGGCGCCGCCCGCTCGTCCAGCCGCAACGTATAAATCCCCGAATTCGCCCCCTCCGCATAGCCGTACGCCACAATCTTTCCGTCATCGGAAAGGCTCGGATGCGAAGCTTTCCCAATCGAACTGGTCAACAACACCGGGTCCGCCGATGCCCCCGTTCGAGGCGGTTCCGGATTCCGTAACGCCGAAGCCACCAGCGCCATCACCACAAGCGCCGCTCCACCCACCACCGCCCGCATCCGCCAATTCGCCGCCGCCGGCGCAGCAGCCGCCACCACCGGAGCCGGCGTCAGATCCACAAAAGTAAGCTGATAGCCCCCCTTCGGAATCTCCACCCGCAACATCTCCGCCTGTCCACTACCGTTGTAATAATCCTGCAACTTCAGCCGTAACCGCCGCACCTCGGTCCGAACCACCGAATCCACCTTCGGATCGTACCCCGGCTCCCGCTCAAACACTTCCACCCCGATAATCGTTTCCTTCACCACCACCCCGTCCCCACCCAGCGCCTGCTCCCCCAAAAAGCGCAGCAAGCGCTGCAGCTTCCCCGCCTGCGCAAACTCCTCCGACCCCAGAATGCGCTCCAGGCAGGCCCGTTTCAAGGCTTCGGGTTGTGTCGCAGAACTCATTTCATTACAAGGTGTTAACAGGGGTGGACCACCCCCGTCCAGACACCTCTTTCCACTCCCGTGGAACGGCTTTCACCCGGTAGTATACCAGCATCCCATCTACGATTCTGGAGCACACAACACATGCTGCAACTGACACTCTTACTGTTCTCCCTGCTTGGTACCGCCCAAGCCCAGAAGGCCCCCTACGACTGCGGTATGCCCGGCATGAAAGCCTGCGGTTATCGAGACTTCGAATACTACAACATCGGCTGGGGCCTCAATAAATGTGAGAAGGACCTCCAGGAACGCGACGGCGTCTGCGTCAATAAGGACCGCATCACCCGCCCCAAAGACGCCGGCTGGATCGCCTGGGCCATCCGCGAGCAACTCTACGGTGTCAGCGCCACCCAACCCATCAACCGCATCCCCTGGTTCGGAGCCCACAACGCCTTCAGCTCCCGCCGCCAGGGTTTCCCCGGCGATCTCTACGCCAATCACCTTCTCTCCCTCACCGACCAGCTCAACGCCGGCGTCCGCCACATCGAACTCGACCCCCATTACTACACCTACGCCACTCCGCCCGTCGAGCCCGCCACCCGCCTTTGCCACGCCGGCAACACCACCCTCTGTTTCCTCACCAATTACGGCAACCGCCTCTTCGGCTTCCTCCTCGCCGAAGTCCGCGCCTGGCTCCGCGCCAACCCCAACGAAGTCCTCATCATCAAGCTCAACGAACAGAACATCGATTCCATCCTCTCCATCGGCTACAACTTCATGTACTCCGAACTCGACACCTACCTTGGCCCCTACGCCTACCGCCCCAACGGCGCCTTCACCCGCTGGCCCACGGTCGACGAGATCCGCGGCGCCGGGAAACAGGTCGTCCTCATGCAGCACGACACCGCCGTGCGCTCTGCCGGCGAAAACCTCGTCTGGGACGCCCACACCTTCCTCCAATCCAACAACTGGCCCAAAAACCAGGACTTCGATAACTGCGTCTCCGACGACGGCGTCAATCAGGCCAATCGCGCCGCCAAAGCGTGGTGGGACGTCGCCGAGGGCCGCTCCCTCTCCAACAGCAACAGCATCTCCGAACAGACCGGCTTCCTTTGGGAATCCACTGTCCGCCGCGCCGTAAACTGCGGTGTCTCCATCATCGGACTCGACTATATCCACGCCCTGCCCAACGCCCCCGTCGGCAATCGCAACGGCCCCGACAACCGCCTCCAATCCACCATCTGGAGCTGGGCCGAAAACGACTACGGCACGCAAGGCCCCGCCTTCCTCAACCCCGGCACGCGCCGCTGGCATTCCGCCCCCATCGGTTCCCTGAAGCCCTTCGCCTGCGCCCGCAAACGCCCCATCGGCGACCCCAACGATGTCCGCGATTGGCGCATCACCGCCGCCCAGGGCGCTTGGAACATCTCCTTCGGCAACGCCATGTGCGCCGCCGAGTTCGGCGCCGATTTCGAATTCGCCCACCCCCGCAACGGCTACCAGAACCGCCAATTGGCCGACCTCGCCTACAACACCCCCAACGGTGTCTGGATGCGATACTCCACCACCCCCCGTGGATTCGTCGCCGCCTCCACCACCGAAGTCACCTTCACCGCCAACCCCGGCTCTGCCTTCATCGAACCCCAAATCATCGACTTCTACGCCGTGGCCGGCTCGCAGGCCTCCGCCGACAGTTCCGTACCCTGGCTGCAAGTGCAAACCCAGGGCAACACGGTTCCCCAGACCAGCGTCATGCCCGTGCAATTCACCCCCGTCGGAAGCGTCATCCGCAATCTCGCCCCCGGCATCTACAAAACCACCGTCGTCCTGCGCTCCGTACTTTCAATCAATGGCTCAGCCGCCATCTTCCCCCTCAACATCGATGTCACCCTCATCA
>CALFYN010000809.1 GCA_937952345.1 uncultured Acidobacteriota bacterium | reverse complement strand
AACTGGCCGCCACAGCGCCGCCCGCACCCAGGCCGCCCGTCGAATACGTCCTGCTCAAGCGCAACGAACAAGGCGCCTACTCCCCCGCCACCTCCTTCCGCGACTCCGACGCCGTCCGCATCCAGGTCACCGTGCACGAATCGGGCTACATGGCGCTCACACGCCAGGGGGAGTCGAAACCCCTCGTCACCGCCCAACCCGTCCGCGCAGGGCAGATCGTCCAGATCCCTCCCAGCGGATTCCTCCTCCCCAGCAGCCGGCCCTACCGCCTCGAGTTCACCCGCCAACCTCTGGCCCCCGGACGAATCATCGGCGGCTTCCGCGCCGGTTCCTCCCGCGCCGTCTCCTCCACCTCCGACGAGGCCAAACAGGAATTGAGCAAAACCAAAGACGCCACCGTCCCCCAGCCGCTCGTCATCGAAATCCTCATTCCGGGAAGCACAAATTGAAGATCTACTTTGCAGGATCCATTCGCGGAGGCCGCGAAGACCAATCCCGCTACGAAACCATCCTCTCTCTCCTCCGCGAACACGGCGAAGTCCTGACCGAACATGTCGCCGATGCCGCCCTCTCCGACAAAGGCGAGGACGGCCCCGATGACCGCTTCATTCACGACCGCGATCTGCACTGGCTCACCCAAGCCCGCGTCATCGTCGCCGAAGTCACCACCCCCAGTCTCGGTGTCGGCTACGAGATCGGACGCGCCGTCGAAGCCGGTAAGCCCGTCCTCTGCCTCTTCCGCGAAGACTCCGGCCGCGTCCTCTCCGCCATGATTGCCGGATGCCCGCACGTCCGCATCGTCCGCTACCTCGACGCCGCCGACCTCCGCCACCCCCTACGAGCTTTCCTTGAGGTGCTTCCGCAGTAGCTGCCGCATCTCCTCAAGCGTCGAACCCGCATCCGGATCCTTGATCCGGTTGCGCAGTTCCTCCGGATCCTCGGCCAAATGGTACAGCTCATCCATCCCTTCGAGCGTCGGGTAATGAATATACTTCCACTGCCGCGTTCGCACCGCCTGCCAGTCCGTGAACCGAGGCCCCACCTTCTCCAGAAAATACTCCGTCAAAAACGAATCGCGCCACGAACTCTGCGGATCCCGCAGAATCGGCAGCATCGACCGCCCGTGCACTTTCTCCGGCCACTTCACCCCCGCCAGTTCCAGCATCGTAGGAAACACATCGATGTTCAGCGCCAGATGATCGCGCACGGTCCCCGCCTTCACCAGCTTCGGATACCGCAGCAGAAAAGGGAGCCGGATCGATGGCTCATACGCCAGGCGCTTGTTATCGAACAATCCGTGTTCCCCCATCAAATACCCGTTATCTCCGGTGAATACGAACATTGTATTGTCCAACTGCCCCGTCTCCGCCAGCGCCTGCCGCAGCATGCCAATCCCATCGTCCACCGCGGCAAGGCACCGCAACTGATCCTTGAACACCGCATCCGGCGTGCGCGGGCGGCCGCGGCGCGGTTCAGCCGGCTCCGGAGTTGCCCCTTCCATGCGCAGCACATCCACCCGCTGTTCCAGTTTCCGCGTCAGCATCGGCTTGCCTTCCAGATCCCCTGCCGGAGGCGGCTTCAACTCGAACGGCGGCAACTCCTCGTACAGTTTCTCGTGCCGCGGCGCGGGCAGATACGGAATGTGCACCGCCTTATGCGCCACATACAACACAAACGGCCGGGAATGTTTTCGCCGCACGAATTGCGCCGCCTCCTGATTGATGTAATCCGTCATATACCCGCGCAACTGCCGCGAGTCGCCGTTATGATTCACCACCCCATCGATATACACCCCCTGCCCCTTAAAGCTCACCCAATGATCGAATCCCGGCCGGCGCGAATCGTCCAGCCCCATATGCCACTTGCCCACATACGCCGTCTCGTACCCCGATTCCCGCAGCAAACGCGGCCACGTCATCAGCGTGTGCGAGATCTCCGTCAGCCCGATCTTGTCGTTGTTGATCACCCGGTGCGTATGCGCATACAGCCCCGTCAGAAAACTGGCCCGGCTCGGTGAGCACAGCGGCGTGGCGCAGAAAAAATTCGTGAAGCGCCCGCCCTCGGCCGCAAGCCGGTCCAGGTGCGGCGTCTTGGCGAACCGGCTTCCCGTAACCCCCAGCGCATCGTGCCGCAAATCGTCCGCAATCACAAACACGATGTTCGGCCGCGCATCGGCGCCCCATGCCGCGGACGCCACGGCCCCGCCGGCCGCCGCGCAGAATTTCCTTCGGTCCATGGTGAAAATTTTCCCAGAAACCGTGAAAGGATGCTCCCCCACGGGGCATTCCCCCACTGAGGAGACGAACATGAACCTATTCCTTCCCACGGCTTTCGCAACCCTGATCGCCGCATCCGCACTACCCGCCGCCGCACCAGCAGACGATGCGGGCTCCCTGCGCGTCATCGACAAAGAGGGCCAAATCGGCGCCCACTGCCCCCTCAAACGCACCGATGTCAAAGCCTCCATCAGCGGCTTTCTCTCCCGCGTCACTGTAACGCAGCATTTCGAAAATCCCCTCAATGAGCGCATTGAGGCCGTCTACACATTCCCCCTCCCCCAGAATGCCGCCGTCGACGACATGACCATGCTCGTCGGTGACCGCATCATCAAAGGAAAAATCAAGCCGCGCGAAGAAGCCAAGGCCATCTACGACGCCGCGCGCCAGGCCGGACGCACCGCCAGCCTCCTCGAACAGGAGCGGCCCAATATCTTCACCCAATCCGTGGCCAACATCCGCCCCGGCGAAAAAGTGAAAATCACCATCAGTTACGTCGAAACCCTGCGCTACGAAGCGGGCAGCTATGAGTTCGTCTTCCCCATGGTCGTCGGGCCGCGCTACATCCCCGGCAAGCAGGCCATCGGACGCTCCGGCGGCGGCTGGGCCCCCGATACCAATCGCGTCCCGGATGCCTCGCGCATCACTCCGCAAGTAACCCCCGAAGGCACCCGCGCCGGCCACGACATCACCGTCGAAGTCGCGCTCGATGCCGGCGTCCCCATCGATGTCCTCCGTTGCACCTCCCATGAGGTCGCCACCCAGCAACACGACGCCCATCGCGCCACCGTCAAACTCAAAAACCTAGCCACCATCCCCAACAAAGATTTCGTCCTCCAGTACGACGTCGCCGGCCGCAAGATCGAGGACGCCGTGTTGACGCACCACGGACCCAAGGGCGGCTTCTTCTCCCTCATCCTCCAACCGCCCGACCGCGTCGCCCCCGCCGAGGTCACTCCCCGAGAACTCGTCTTCGTCGTCGACACCTCCGGATCGATGTCCGGCTTCCCCATGGACAAGTCGAAAGAAGTGATGCGCATGGCGCTCTCCTCCATGCTCCCGCGCGACACCTTCAACATCATCACCTTCGCCGGCGACACCCATATCCTCTTCCCGCAACCCGTGCCCGCCACCGCTGAAAACGTCGCCATGGCGCAGCGCTTCCTCGACGGCCGCCGCGGCGGCGGTGGCACCGAGATGATGAAAGCCATCCGCGCCGCCCTCGAACCCACACGCAGCCAGCAGCATCTCCGCGTCGTCGCCTTCCTCACCGACGGCTACGTTGGCAACGACATGGAAATCATCGCCGAGGTGAAAAAGTATTCCAATGCGCGCGTCTTCAGCTTCGGCATCGGCAATTCCGTGAACCGCTTCCTGCTCGACAAAATGGCCGAGCACGGCCGCGGCGAAGTGGAATACGTCATGCTCAATGACGATGGCTCGGCCGCCGCAAAGCGCTTTCATGAGCGCATGCGCACGCCGCTCCTCACCGACATCCGTCTCGAATGGAATGGCCTGCCCGTCACCGACGTCTATCCCAAGCACATTCCCGATCTCTTCGCGGCAAAGCCCATCGTCATCCACGGACGCTTCAGCGGCGCGGCGAAAGGAGCTGTCAAGGTCCACGCCAAAAGCGCCGGCCGTGACATCGTTCGCACCGTGTACATCGATCTGCCCGCGCAACAGCCGTCCCACGACGTGCTCGCCTCGCTCTGGGCTCGCACGAAAATCGAAGATTTGACCAGTTCCGATTACGCCGCCGTCCAGCGCGGCACCCTGCCCCTCGAATTGCGCAATGAGATCACGAAACTCGGCCTCGACTACCGCCTCATGACGCAGTTCACGGCCTTCGTCGCGGTCGAAGAAAAAACAGTCACCGAGGGCGGCGCACCTCGGCGCATCGAAGTCCCCGTCGAGATGCCCGCCGGTGTCAGCTACCAGGGCGTCTTCGGAGAACGCAAATCGGCCAGCGGCCCCATGCCGAAAGGAATGGCCATGATCCGTTCGCAAGCGGTAATGTCGCCAGGCTTCGCCGGTGGTATCTCGCGAATGGAAGCCCAGGCCCCGCCGTCCCCCAGGCAATCCGAAGCCGATTGGCAGCCATCCATCCGCGACCGCAAGGATGCGCCGGCCAGCAACGCCATGGCCAAGCTTCATCCCACGCTCGCTACCCTGTTCGCTTCCCAACCGAAAACCGTGGCCAAAGTGAAGATCTATCTCACCGGCGACACCGCCGCGGCCATCAAAGCGCTACGGGCGCTCGGAGTGGAGATCGTCCAACAGGACACCCCCGGCGGTTTCCTGGTGGCCCGCACCGCCATCGAAAAACTCCCCGTCATCGCCAATCTAACCGGAGTGCGCTACATCTCACCCAACGACTAGACCATCACGGACAAAGGGCGCCCACTCGTGAGTTGGGCGCCCCAAGTCATATCAGAAGATGAACTTCAGGTTTAACTGCGTCCGCCGAGGATAGTTCGCCTGGTTCGATGCATTGATCTGCCCGAACGAAACCACCGACGGCGTCGTGTTCGGCGCCGGGAACAACGGATGGTTCAAGGCATTCAAAAACTCCGCCTTGAATTGAATATTCAACCGCTCAAAGACCTGCGTGTTCTTGATCACCGACAGGTCGAAGTTGTTGATGTTATCCGCGCGGATGAAGCCGAACCGCAACGGGAACCAGCGCACGTTCGACGCCAACTGCTGCGAAGCGTTCTTCTCAAACCCCGCGTTCACGTTGAACCACTGCTCCACTGTCTGCTGCCCCGATGGCTTCTTGATGTCGTTGATATTCCCGCCGAAAATGATATTCCCCCAGTTGATCGGTGCGCCGCTTTGATACGTATACACGCCGTTCAACTGCCACCCGCCCACTAGGCGCGATCCAACGCCTCCCGTGCTGCTCAGCCACTTCTTCCCCCGCCCGAAAGGCAGTTCCCAAATCCCGCTCATCGCAACGCGGTGTGGACGGTCCACATCCGAAATCACCTCCGTCGGACGCAGATCGTCAGCCTGATACGTTTCCGTGGCTTGCATGAACTTCGAATACGTGTAGTTCAACGCAATCGTATACCCACGGGAGAACCGCTTCTCAATCCCCGTCTGCAGCGAGTGATACCAGCTATAGCCGTCAAAGCGCGTCTGGTTGACCGCATCAAAGTGCGGATACGGGCGCAGCAGCCGCTCGCGGGAGATGTTGGCGCCCGTGAACGTCCCCGTAGCCCCCGCCGGCAACAGTCCCCCACGGAACGGATTCGGCAGATTCGTGCTCAGATAGTTGATCGTCGCCTGATCGCGAGTCAGGCTCTTGCTCAAGTACCGCTGCGGCGTCACGTTGAGATTCTGCGTGATCTCGATGTTCGTGCCCCGGTTCCCCACATACCCGATATCGAACACATAGCCGCTGCCAAGCTCGCGCTGGATGCCGAGTTGCCACCGCTGCATGTACGGAGCCACCGGGTTCTGATTAAAGAAAGTGATGCTCTGCCCAACGAACGTCTGCGCCCCCTGCGATGCGCCCAGCGGGGTCAGGAACCCGTTCGGAAAAGGATTCGAAAGCGTGTTGATAAATGTGACGTTGTCCAGCGTGGGCACGAACGGCGTGTTGCGGCTGAACCCGCTCTGGATCACATCGCCGCGGCGCTGCCCCAGGAACCCGAAAAAGATCCCGTAGCCGCCACGCACAATCGTCTTGTCCGTCATCTTGTAAGCAAACCCAAAGCGCGGCATCAGATTCCGCTTCGGCGTGTTGTACAGCGACCGCGAACGCCCATCAATGCCCGCAAACTGCAATCCCCCGCGCGTCTGGAATGCCGAGGCCGGCACCTCCGGCGTCGGATTGGCCGCGTAGTTGGCCCGCGCCGCCGCCTCAAACGGCTGCACTGCGCCGAAATCGAATCCGCTCACGCTACGGTTGAACCGCTCCGTCAGCGCATTCTCAAACTCCCATCGCAGACCCATGTTCAGCGTCAGCCTGTTGTTCACCTTCCAGTCATCGTGCACATAAAAACCCCAGGAGAGCGATTGCTCGGCGTAGGACGCCGGCACCGCCGCAAAGCTCGACGCCGAAGGCAACCCAAGCAACATCGCCGCCACGGATTGGCCGAGTTGTCCCGGCGCGTTCGGCGCGTTGTCCAGCGGGCCCCGCGTCCATGTGGAATCGAAGTTGAACTGGCCCGTCTGGTTGTTTCCGAAGAAGATGTCGGTCTCACGGTAGGCGCGAAACTCCATGCCGCCTTTCAGCGAGTGCGTCCCTACAGCTTTCTGAATCGAAGCGTTGATGTTGTGTGTGTCATTGGGACGGTATTCCCCGCCGATCCCGGTACCCTGATAACCGGAGATATCGAAGCGCGGGAAGCGCCGCGTTCCCTCATCAATCAGGTTGTTATACGACGCCGGAAAACCAAGCGAAGTCAGGTCAAAACCCCGCTGCCCCGGATTGGCGTTCGTCCCACGGATGAACCGGTTGTATCCATACCGCACGTTCAACACCGTTGTCGGGTTCAGCGTGATCACATCGTCAATCACCGCCGCCCGCGAACTGAACAGGAAGTACTCGCCCGTGGCAATGTTATCGAAATAGTTGTTGTAATTGCTGTTGCGGTCATACCAGCTCGTCCGTACAAACAGCCGCTGCATCTGGCTCAAGTTATGGTCCACGCGAATCGAATTGGTGTAGTAATCGGCCACCTCCTGCAACTCCGGCCGCAGGTAGTTCTGCGTACCGTCCGGGTTGCCCGCGCTGCGCGGCGCAGGGAAGTACGTATCCAGCGCCTTCTTGGCCACCGGATTAAATAACGATGACGGAATGATGTTCCCCGGAAATGGATCGGACTGGAACCGTCCGCCCGCCACCGCCCGCCGCGTGAAGGGGTTGTAAATCTGGTAATTGGAGTTCAAAGCCAGCAACCGCGAGAAATCTCCATTCTTCATTTCCTGCGTCGGCACCGTCGGCGTTCCGTTGTTCCGCGGACGCGCCTCTTTGATGCCCTCATATCCCCACATGAAAAACGTCCGGTTCCGGCCGTCATACAGCTTCGGGATCAGCACCGGCCCCCCCGCCGACGCCCCCCACCGGTGGTAATAAAAGTCCGGCCGCGGAGTCCTGTTCCGATTCGCAAAATAGTCATTGGCGAACAGCCCCGGCGTCATGTTCGTGTAGTAAGCCGTCCCGTGCAGCGCGTTCGTCCCCGACTTCAGCGAGATGTTCGTCACCCCGCCCTCCGTCTGGCCGAAGCTCGCGTCAAACGTCGCCGTCTGCACCTTGAATTCCGCCACGATGTCCGTCGGCGGCACATAAGAAGAAATCACTTCCCCCGCGTTCGCCGTCGCCGTGCTCACCGCCCCGTCTATCGTCAGATCACTGCGGTTCGCCCGCGTCCCGTCCACCGTGTATCCCACAATATGCGTCGGCTCGAATGGCCGGTCCAGCCGCGGATCCCGCGTGAACGATACCCCCGCCGCCAGCCCGATCAGAAAGTAAGGGTTCCCGTGCGGAATCGGCAACTCCGCCACGCGCCGCCCGTCCACCACCGTCCCCAGCGATGCCGACTCCGTGTTCAACAGCGGCGTCTCCGCGCTCACCGTCACACTCTGCTCGGCCGATCCCACTTCCAGCCGCACCTCCACTTCAATCCGGTCATTCACCCGAACTTCAATATTGTCCCGAACGAACTTCTTGAATCCCGCATGCTCCGCGCTCACCTGATAGGTGCCCGGAATCAAAAAATTGGCAATGTAAAAACCAGATTCGTTGGAGCGCAGGGATACTCTCGTCCCCATCGCTTTGTTGATCACATCGACTTGCACACCGGCCACCACCGCTCCGGTGGCGTCCATCACCGTCCCGACAAGCGCCCCGCGGGCGTCCTGCGAAAACAGAGGAAAGCTGCTCGAAACGAACAGCATCAAGGAAATCAGCAACAAACGAGGTTGAAACATGGCTTGCCCCCTAGGCAAATTTTGCTTGCTGCTAAACTGTAGGCATCGGTATTACACATGGTCAAGGAGACGGGCCTAAAAAAGACCTAAAAGCTTTCTAAAAGAGCCGCCATCTTGCTTAAAGAACGCGAGTTGTTTCAGTTCGGCGAATTCACCCTCGACGCCACCGCCAAGGTCGTCTTCAAAAACGGCCAGCCCGTCCGCCTCACCCGCAAGGTCGTCGAGACCCTCCTCGTCCTCGTCGAAAACGCCGGCCAGGTCCTCACCAAGGAAGAAATCCTCAATGCCGTCTGGCCCGATCGCGAAGTCGATGAGGCCAACCTCACGCAGAACATCGCCGTCATCCGCCGTACCTTAGGCGTTGCCCAGGGAAACCCCGCCCACATCGAAACGTTCCCCGGCCGCGGTTACCGCCTCGAAGGGCCTGTTCGCACCCTCCACTCCCCCACCCCTGCCCCCGCCGAGCCCCCGCCGCACTCCACCCCTGTCGCCGCTCCCACCCAGCGCCCCTCTCGATTGGCGATACCCCTCATCCTGCTGTCCGCCGTGGCAGTTCTCACCATTGGGCTCTACTGGCGTCTCTCGCAACCCAACCTGCCCGATTCGATTCGCGTCAACCCCATCACTCGTCTCCCCGGCAAGGAGTTTCAACCCGCCCTTTCCCCCGACGGTACGCAACTCGCCTTTCTCTGGATTCGCGAAGGCAAAGGACCACCCGGAATCTGGGCACAATCCGTCGGCGATGCCAATCCCCGCCAGCTCACCCGCCAACCGGGACACTACTCCAGCCCCTCCTGGTCGCCCGGCGGCAAGCAACTCGCCTGCATGCGCATCGGCCGCGACGCCTCCGAGGTCGTCGTCATCGACATGTCCACCGGCGCACAAAGAACCCTCGCCAGGATGACACCTCCCGACTACGGCTTCGACTACAGGCTCCTCGAATGGTCCCCGGACGGCCAGTCCCTCCTCGTCAGCCATTCCGATGGCCCCGACCATCCCAATCGCCTGCG
>CALFYN010000808.1 GCA_937952345.1 uncultured Acidobacteriota bacterium | reverse complement strand
CCATGGAACGCGGCTTCGATGAATTCTACGGCTTCCTCACCGGAGCCAACGCCTTCGCCATCACCAAAACCCCCGGTAATCGCGCCGTGGAAAGCGGCGACACCAACGCCCGTATCCCCGAAACCCGCCCCAACCCCGTCTACCGCGGCCGCCAGATCATCGAGGAAGCCCGCTACCTCACCGATGCCTTCGCCGACGAAGCCGTCTCCTTCATCGATCGCCACCACCGCCAGCCCTTCTTCCTCTACGTTCCCTTCAACGCCGTGCACACCCCATTGCACGCCACCCAGAAATACTGGGACCGTTTCCCCAAAATTCAAAACCCCAAGCACCGCGCCCTCGCCGCCATGACCAGCGCCATGGACGACGCCATCGGCCGCATCGTCGCCAAAGTCCGCCAACACAACCTCGAGCGCGATACCTTGATCGTCTTCCTCAGCGACAACGGCTGCCCCACCATCACCGGAGCCGGCACCAACCACCCCCTCAACGGCCAGAAAGTCACCTATTACGAAGGCGGCATCCGCATCCCATTCATCCTCCAATGGACCGGAACCCTCCCCGCCGGTAAAACATATTCCCACCCCGTTGTTTCCCGCGATCTCCTCCCCACCTTCCTCACCGCCGCCGGACTCAAGCCCTCCGGCATGGATGGCGTCGACCTTATCCCCTACCTCACCGGCAAACAAACCGGAGCCCCTCACGACGCCCTCTACTGGCGCGGCGGCAAAGCCCGCGCCGTCCGCATGGGCAAATGGAAGCTCATCGAGTTCGGCGACAATTACACCAAACTCTACGACCTTTCCACCGACATCGGCGAGAAGAACGACATCTCCACCAAACACCCCGACGTGGTGAAAGAACTCCGCCGCTCCTGGAAAGCCTGGAGCGACACAATGATGGCCCCCCGCTGGCCGCCCCGCTACCGCGAACTCACCGTCAACGGCCAGAAAATCAACTGGGAGCTATAGCAACCCCATCGGCGTTCATTCGCGTTTATCGGCGGCCTATATGGATAGCAACTGACATGCATCTCCCCAAGGGTGTGCAAAAGCCTTCTCCCACACAAATCGTCCTGACCGCGTGCCTCCTGCTCCCATCCGCCGCTTTCGGGCAAAGCTTTCTATTCGGAGCCAAATTCGGCATCGACCACTCGCGACGCCCCCTCATCGGCGCATCCGGCGAAAGGAAACTCTGGAGAAGCTTCGCCATAGGCGCCGATTTTCTCTACCGCCGCAACAGTGACACCATCCGGATACCCATTTCCGCTCTCCCCTCTACGGGCGCCCCGGCCTCAACGCGGTTCTTAACCGGCCACACCAGAGCTGACGTCCTTGAATTCCCCGTATTCGGCAAGTACTACTTCCGCCCGAATCAAAAGCTCCAACCGTTCCTGCTGGCCGGCGTGGCGTTGCGCAAGGCCAAAGCCAATGCCGGCTTTACATTCGGCAATCAGACGGGGGCAGAGGTTGATCCTGTCCTGGCCGTCAGCGGCTTCTGGACCCCGCTCGACGCAGGCGTAACCTTCGGCACGGGCCTCCGCTGGCGTCTCTCCCATTTCTCCCTCGTCCCTGAGTTCCGCTACACCCATTGGGGTAACACCGCCACCCGCGCGGTCTACCAACGTCAAGCCGACTTCCTGTTCGGAATTGTCTTTTGACGCCCACCTCGGCTCATGCTACACTCCTCTTAGCTGCTGCAAGTGAATTGCATGACACAAGAACCTCGGCAAACGCTCATCATGATTCGCACCAAGTGCTGCGAAAGCTACAAATGCGGGGCCCGCTGTTCCATCTGCCCCAACCGCGCCGAAAACCGCGAAGCGGTCCGCCACCTCAAGATGCAACTCCTCGCACAACCCCAACCCCGCCAAACCTCCGTGCCCCCCGTTCTCCAGCCCCCCGCCCCCGTCTGCCGCATTCTCCATCACCGCCCGCACGCCCG
>CALFYN010000807.1 GCA_937952345.1 uncultured Acidobacteriota bacterium | reverse complement strand
GCGAGCCAGGTGATGAAGGCGGCTTCGAAGGCGTTCTGGAGGAGGAAGGCGGCGTCGAACTGGCGTGCGCGGAGATCCTGGGCGAGTTGCCATTTGCCCTGCCAATCGCGAGCGCCGCGGGTGGCGGTGTAGGGGATGACTTCATCGCAGAAAGGCTCACGGCCGTAGAGGTCGGCGACCCAGGGGAGTGCGAGCACGGAGATATGGGCGTCAGGGTAGCGGGTGCGGATGGCGCGCAGGGCGGGCAGGCCCATGACGGCGTCGCCGACCCAATTGGTGGCTCGGACGAGGATTGTCTTCAGGTGTGGAATGGGAGTAGCCACAAGGTACAATCATGCCATGATCCCGGACGAGCATCGAAGGCAACTGGAGGAGCGGAGCTTTGTCGTGCTGGAACATTTCATGAGTGCGGCGTTTTTGGAAGAAGCGCGGGGGCAATTGGAGGCGGTGTTTGCGGCGGAGGGTGATACTGCCGGGTCGGAGTTCCGGCAGGAGCAGGATACGAAGCGGTTGGCGAACCTGGTGGACAAGGGCGAGGTGTTCCGGAGGATGATCGCGATGCCGGAGATTCTGGCGTACGTGGGCGCCGTGATACCGGGAGAGTTCAAGTTGTCGAGTTTGAATGCGAGGGCTCCGAACCCACAGACGGATTGGGTGCAGCCTCTGCATTGCGATACGGGATCGCTGCCGGATGAGAAGGGCAATACGATCTGTAACGTGATCTGGATGCTGGACGATTTCACGGAGGAGAATGGCGCGACGCGATTGGTGCCGGGGTCGCACAAGTGGGGCCAGTTGCCGCAGGAAGCGATGGAAGATCCCATGGCCGCGCATCCGGACGAAATTCTGCTGCTCGCTCCGGCAGGCAGTGTGGCGGTGGTGAACACGCATGCCTGGCATGGCGGGACGGCGAATCGAAGCGGCGGGTCGCGGCGCTGCCTGCACGCGTTCTACACGCGATGGGACAAACCGCAACAGCAGTATCAGGATGGGATGTTGAGCGAACAGACCAAAGCAGGGTTGTCGCCGGAGTTGCGCAAGCTGCTGGCGATTGGGGATGAATATAATGCAAAGATCTCGCTGGCGGATCCACTGCGCAGCGGGTTTCTCAAGTAAGGATGAGTTGACATGAGAATGAACCGGCGCGAATGGATGAAGACGGCTGCCGCGGGAGTGCCCGCGATGCTGGGGGCGCAGAGTGCCTCGCCACGGCGGAATGTGTTGTTTATCGCGGTGGACGATTTGAACGATTGGATCGGGTGTCTGGGCGGGCATCCGGACTCGCGGACACCGAATTTCGACAGGCTGGCCAAGCGCGGGGTGCTGTTCACCAAGGCCTACTGTGCGGCTCCGCTGTGCAATCCTTCGCGCGCGGCGCTGATGACGGGATTGCGCCCGTCGACGACGGGGATCTACGACAACAACCAACCGTTCCGGCAGTCACCGGTAGCCAAGGATGCGGTGACGCTGTCGGCGTATTTCCGGGCGCATGGATACAAGGCGATGGGGTCGGGGAAGATTTATCACGATGCGTTTCCCGATCCGGCGAGTTGGGATGAATTCGCGCCGGCGCTGGACAAACAGAAGTATCCGGACCCAATGCCGGAGAAGCGGCCGGTGAACGGCATTCCGAATACAGCGCATTTCGATTGGGGTCCGGTGAAGAATCCCGATTCGGACATGGGCGATTACAAGACGGTGGAATATGTTTCGGGACAGCTACGGAAGAAGCAGGAGAAGCCGTTCTTCCTGGCATGCGGGCTCTTCCGGCCGCATTTGCCCTGGTACGTGCCGGAGAAGTATTTCGACATGTATGCGCGGGATAACATCACAATGCCCCGCGTGAAGGATGACGATTTGGACGATGTGCCGCCGATCGGGAAGAAGATGGCGAAGCCGGACGGGGATCATCGCAAGGTTTTGGAGCATAAGCAATGGAAGAAGGCGGTACAGGCCTACCTTGCTTCGATTGCTTTCACCGATGGGCAGTTGGGGCGCGTGTTGGATGCTCTGGATGCGAGCGCCTATCGCGACAATACGACGATCGTGTTGTGGAGCGATCATGGTTGGCATTTGGGGGAGAAGTTGCACTGGCGGAAGTTTGCGCTGTGGGAAGAGGCGACGCACAACGTGATGATGATGGTGGCGCCGGGAGTGACGCGGCCGGGCGGGCGATGTGAACGGCCTGTGAACTTGCTGGATATCTATCCGACCCTGGTGGAATTGCATGGCCTGCCGGCGAAGAAGGGTTTGGAGGGTGTGAGCCTGGTGCCGCTTCTGAAGAATCCCGCGGCAACGTGGGACCGGCCGGCGTTGACCACGTTCGGGCGTAACAATCATTCCGTGCGCAATGAGCGATTCCGGTATATCCGATATTCGGACGGCACGGAGGAGTTATACGATCACGTGACGGACGATTTGGAATGGCACAACCTGGCGGGGAATCCGCAGTACGACACCGTGAAGAGGGATCTGGGGAGGTGGTTGCCGGTGGTGAACCATGCGGATTCGATCCGGACCCGCGGCGGCGGGGAATAGGGGGATGCCGGAAGGGCGGGTGTACAATCCTTCATATGGCAACCGATCGTCGTAAGTTTTTCAAGAAAGCCGCGGGAGTCACCGCGGCGGCAGCAGCGGCCGCACCGGCGGTGAAGGCGCAGGATAAGCCGGTGAAAAAGGTGCATTACAACAATGGCAAGAAGCCGGAGAAGACGCCGCTGTTCAACGGCGCGGTGTCCTATGGCAACCTGCTGTTCATCGCGGGCATTGGCGCGCATTTTGAAGGGGACATCAAGGCGCACACGAAGCATGTGCTGGACGTGATTGAAGAGCGATTGAAGGCGTGTGGCTCGTCGATGGACAAGGTTCTGAAGTGCAACGTTTATCTCAATGATCTGAAAGACTACAAGGAGATGAACGAGGCGTTTCACGGGCGGTTCGGCGCGGAGCCTCCGGTGCGGACGACGATTGCCGCGGCGGGCGGCATTCCCGGCAATTCGCTGGTGGAGATTGACGTCATCGCCTATATTTAGGAGGCTGCATGCCCAGCCGGAGAACGTTTCTGGGGCAGGCGGCAGCGTTCGCCGCCATGCCCCAATCGGACAAGAAGATTCGTCTTGCCGTTGTGGGCGGCGGGTTCGGGGCGACGTTTCATTTTCATGAGCATCCGAATTGTGTTGTTACGGCGGTGACGGATCTGTATGCGGAACGGCGCAAGCGGTTACGCGATCACTACAAGTGCGACAGCGTGTACGAGTCGATGGAAGACATGCTGGCGAAGCGGCGCGATCTGGATGCCGTGGCGGTGTTCAGCGGGGCTGTTGATCACGTGAAGCATGTGAAGACGTGCATGGAGCGCGGATTGCATGTGTGTTGCGCGGTTCCGGCGGCGATGAGTCTGGAAGAGGCGGAGCAACTGCGCGCGGTGAAGGAAAAGACGGGGCTGCGGTACATGATGGCGGAATCGAGCTATTACCGGCAGGCGGCGATTCATGCTCGGAATCTGTACAAGCAAGGCGCGTTCGGGGAGATTACGTACAGCGAAGTGGAGTACTACCACGATTTCAATATTGAGGATCGCCTGAACAAAAAGCCGTCGTTATGGTTTCATCCCGATGGGTCTCATAGCTGGCGGCAGGGTTTACCTCCGATGCATTATCCGACGCATTCGTTGGGGTTCGTGGTGGGGGTGACGGGCGAGCGCATCGTGAGCG
>CALFYN010000806.1 GCA_937952345.1 uncultured Acidobacteriota bacterium | reverse complement strand
ATGCGGGCCTTTTCCCTGATCCAGGCAATCGTGTACCGGGGACTCTTGACCTGACTTCGCGAGTCCTTCACACAATGACCTGCGAGTTCGAACCGGCCAACACTTTGGAGTTGTTCCAAAGGGCGATTGCCGGCGAGGAGGCTGTGCACTTCGCGCACGGTATAGATGGCGTAGTTGGCATGCGCCATGTTTGTTGAGGTTCCAGACATAGTGAATCTCCTTAAAGGGATGGGTATCCGGCGCGTTCGATGCCGGTTTCGTCTGTGAATGCGCAGTTGGATTGTGAATCTGTCAAAAGTTGTGGGGGAAATCCAGTGAGTGGGGCGTGAGTTCACCTATTGAGGACTGTAAAAGAGGATGGGAGCCGCTACATACTGGATGCTCCACGAGTCAACTTTTTTGGCAAAAGCGGGAGTGCGTTGCGCATTCAGGGTATCGGAGCATTTACGAACGATGAAAACACTTATATACACACTCGCGGTTGCGGCCGCGGCTTTTGGACAGGGACCGGATGGGAACGATATCTCGACGGCTGTGCCGATTTACGTGGGGCAGGTTGTTAAAGATGTTGGGGACACGGGCATCGCACCGAACCGGCTTTACCGAATCGCCCTGGGCAGAGGGCAGAAGCTTCGGATCACGACAACGGCAGACGACGGCAAGCGGCCGGGTTGGAATGTATTTATCCTGCGTGCCGCGACTAAGACGGTTCGTAGTCTTGTTACAGGTGATGTATTGGCACAGGCGTACGGGACTAGTGCTAGCACAGGCAACTGGGATGAGACTTCGATATGGGCATTCGACTATCAGGTGCCCGCGGCAGCCGATTACTTCATTTGGGTACGGTTCAGCAGACTGAATGCCAGCTTCAAACTGGAGACCCAAGCCGATGGCATTCCCTTGGATGTGACGCTGCCGGCGGAGGCGGGGTGTCTGGCCGGGCAGGTGGATCATATTACTTTCTCGCTGCGGTTTATCTCGCTGAATCTTCCGGATGAACTGAGCATTGGGGGGAGCCGGGTGTGTGCGAATTGCACGGTAAAGCCTCCTCTTTATTCGGCAATCGTGGAGAAACTGGAGGCGGCGCTGAAGGCGGGGGTTCCGGTGGAGGCGTGCCACGACGATAAAGGGAACATCATCAAGGTGAAGATGCAGCGGCCGTGAATACTCCGGATCAGTTTCTCGATAGCGTTTACACGGAGTTGCATGCCATCGCGCGGCGGTACATGCGGGCGGAGCGGGAAGACCATACTCTGCAACCGACAGCCTTGCTGAACGAGGCATGGATGCGGCTGTATCCGGATGGGAAACATGGTCCGGAGTGCGAGAGCAAGACACACTTTCTGGCGCTGGCGGCGCGGCAGATGCGGCGCATTCTGGTGGACCATTCGCGGCGGCGGAACAGCGTGAAACGAATGCATGGGGTGAAGGTGGCAATGGATGGCGTCGATGTCCCGGGCCGGGTGGACATCGACGCCGCCGCCATTGATGGGTTGATTCAGACGCTGGAACAGAAAGATCCACGGGCGGCGCAGGTGGTGGAGTTGAAGTTTTTCGGCGGACTGACGGATGCGCAGACCGCGGAAGTGTTGGCCGTGTCGACGGGGACCGTGCGGCGCGATTGGGAGTTTGCCAGAGCATGGCTGTTTCAGCATTTAAAGCCGTGAGGAATTTTGTGCAAATCGCCGCGCCGGTTGCGCCATCAGTGGCGGAGGTCAACACGACACATGACACACACACTGATGACGCTGATCGGCTGCGCGGTTTTGGCCGGAGGGCAAACGATCCAAGAGACGATGGCGGCGCTGCCGCTTCCCACGCACGAAGCAGGACAGGCCAAAGCCGGGACGCTGCGCCCGGTGGTGGTACAGGGGAGCGATGCAGGGGCTCCGTTCGTGATCAACGACAACGGCATCCGCACGAGCTTTCGCATTGTGAACCTGGAGAATCGCACGGCGGAATACCTGATTCAATTCCTGACGCCGAAGGGAGAGCCGCTCGAGTTTCCGCTGGAGGAGAAAGGCGCGGTGAGCGCGCTGCGGGGGACGATCGCTCCGAATTCGATGCTGGAGTTGCGCTCGACGGGCGCGGGGGGGACGGTGCTGGGATGGGCGGTGCTGGTGGGTCCGGCGGCGAGGATTGCGACGCAGGTTTCGATTCAGACACGGTACGCCGATGGGTCATGGCATTCGACGTCGCACCACGGGGCCAATGCGGTGGTGAAGCGGGTGAAGGCGCCGTACGACAACCGGGGCGGCTATGCGACGAGCGTTCTCTTCGCCAACCCGAACAGCGAGGATGTGGGACTGACCGTGGTGATCCGGGATGCGAAGGGCGAAGTGCTGGCGCGGCAGACGTACCTGCTGGCGGGGTCGCACAGTTATTCGATTCCGCTGGTGAAGCAGTTTCCGGCGACGGAGGGTGGCACGGGGACGGTGGAGTTTGCGATTCCGGCGGGATCGACGCTGGGTTTTCCGGCAGTGTCGCTGCGGGTGCATGAGCGGGGGGCGATCGAATTGTTGGACGCGCTGACGTTGACGGATTGGGCGAATTGAAGTTTTGAGGAGACGAGAGGTCAGGTCATGAAAACAGTCATTGGGTTACTGAGCGTGTTGGCGGGGCTGGCGGCACAGACGCCGGCGCCTGCTCCGAAGCCGACGCAGTTTCGGACGGCTCCGGCCGCGGGTCCGGCGGCGGCGTCTAGCGAGATCGATGGGGTAATACAGATGCTGAAGAGCGGCGCCTCGGAGGATCTGGTGGTGAAGACGCTGCAGATGGCGGGGAAGAGCTACAAGCTGGCTCCGGCGGACATGTTGAAGCTGCTGCAGGCGAAGGTTCCGGAGCGGGTGATCCAGACGATGCTGGATCCGAAGGCGGTGGCGGCTCCGGTAGCGGCGGCTCCTGTTGCGGCGGCAGCGCCTGTTGCGGCGGTGGGTCCGGCGGCGAAGGTGGCTCCAGTGGCTACGGGTCCGGTGGCGATTACGGACCGGATGCCGGACACGCCGCATCCGCCGGCGGTGGAAAAGCAGGCGGCAGGGCCGAAGAAGCGAAGGCTGGCGGTGACGGCATTCGATTATTCGGCGGTGAAGAACTGGGTGACGTTCTGGTTCCAGAGCGATGTGAATATCGGGCAGGGGATACGGGCGATGATGACGGTGCGCATGGCGAAGCTGGGGACGATTACGCTGCTCGAACGGGAGAAGGTGGACAACCTGATTAAGGAGCAGGACATGGGAGCGGGGAACCGCGTGGCGCAAGGGACGAAGGCGCGGATCGGGAAGATCAAAGGGGCGGACGCGATTCTGTTCGGGGACATTGTGATCTTCGGGCGGGATGACGTGAAAAAGAAAACGGGCTTTCTGGGAACTCTGGGCCGGCAGGCGGCGGGCGGATGGGCGCAGATCAACAAGGAAGAAAAGGCCGTCGTGGGCATCAATTTCC
>CALFYN010000805.1 GCA_937952345.1 uncultured Acidobacteriota bacterium | reverse complement strand
GCACGCCGGCTGATGGCTCCCGCATCCACCGTACCATGTCCGAATTCATCTATGGTCTAGTACTAAAACCCTTTTGATCGATTGTAAATAGTAGTATTCCAGGTAACTCTTGTACAACACTTCATCTAACAGTACAGGAGATTTCACTACCAATGAAGGCCATCTGCATCGCCTTGTTCTGCGCTGCCGCCGCACTCCCATCGACCATCACCTCCGTCGCGGTCAACAACAGCAGCACCGCCGCTGTTTCCTCCATCACGGACACAGCCTTGGGGAATACCATGGGTCCAATGGTAATTACCGCAAGCTGGGGTGCCGATACGCAAAGCTGTGTCTACGTGACCGCTTCGGCAAGCTGCAGCATCGGGGGACTCCTCACTTTCCGTTATGTCGACCCCACCGACAATACCCACCCTGCCGCGGACCTCTTCGGCCACTGGGAAATCATTAACAACCGCACCGGCATCGACCTCACCTCCCTCAAGATTGATGCCCTCGCCGGGAACACCGTCTTCGACCGCTGTTTCATCAATACCGCAAACGGCATCGCACCGCAGGACAGCAACTCCACCATCGGCATCCTCTGCGCTCCAGAAGGCAACTTCCCCGGTTCTCCCGCCGAAGGCACGCCCGGCTCCAGCGTCGGCTACAGCGCCGCCACCTTTATCGACATCAGTGGACTCTCCGCTTCCGCCACCTACTCCGTCCTCACATCACTCGGAGCCAACCCCGCTGTCGGCGACCTCTACGGAGCGCTCACCCTCAACTTCGCCTCCGGCTTCCGCGCTGCGTCCACACCCTTCGGCGCCATACCCAGGACATTCCGCTTCCACGCCGATACGGACCTGGCGCAGCCACTCCAGAGTGACTCTGTCCCCGAACCCGGCACCTGGGCGCTCCTCCTCGGTGGCCTCGCCGCCATCGCGCTCGGCAAACGCCGCCGCACCTGATCCCAAACGCCAGTCACAAGCATCAACGCCCTGCATCCTCAATCACATAGAGGATCAGGGCTCTTTTCATGTGCTACTATGCCACTGGGCCGCGAGATTCGCCGCGCCCCATGGCTTTACAAAATCTGACACTTTTTCCAATTCGGCCAAGGGCTGATTACTTTACAAAATCTGACACGTTTCACGTTTCTCACGCCGCTAAAAAGCGTGCCCAACCAACCCGCGTTCCGCCCCGTTCAGCCTTGCACAGCAACCGCTGAATGAAAACACGACCAAAACGGTCGCACCATACTTGACCATTTTGGTCGTATTGGCTACACTCGATCTAGGACCAAACTAGTCGTGTTGAAGTTGACCAAAAAAGCGGACTACGGATTGATCGCCCTCAAGCATCTCTCCACCCAAGGTCCGTCCGGTTCCTCCAGCGCCAAAGAGATCGCCGAAACCTACCACATTCCGCTGCCCCTTCTGGCTAAAGTCCTCCAGAAGCTCGTCAAGAGCGGCTTCCTCCGCTCCGAGCACGGCACCAATGGCGGTTATCGATTGGCCCGCGAGGCCACCACCATCAACGCCCTCGAAGTCATCCGAGCCATTGACGGTCCCATCATCTTAACTTCGTGCTTCACCGACCACGGAGCCTGCGGCCAGTCGCAACTGTGCAACGTCCGCGAGCCGCTCCGCAAGATCCACGAAGGCATCCTTGGGCTCCTGGCGAATATCACCATCGCCGACATGAACGACGATAACCCCGATTCCCGGCTCTATTCGCTCGAGCCCGCACCCGGTTCTAACTTGCAGGAGATGTCGATATGAACTTCCCCATTTACATGGACTACCATGCCACCACGCCGCTCGACCCGCGCGTGCTGGAAGCCATGATGCCTTACCTCACTAACAAGTTCGGCAATGCCGCCAGCCGCAATCATGCCTTCGGCTGGGAAGCCGAAGAGGCAGTGGAGAAAGCCCGCAAACAGATTGCCACCCTCATCGGCGCCAATGCCAAGGAGATCGTCATCACCAGCGGCGCCACCGAGTCCAACAACCTCGCCATCAAGGGCGTCGCCGAAATGTACGCCGAGCGCGGCAATCACATCATTACCGCCGCCACCGAGCATAAGGCCACCCTCGACACCTGCAAGCGCCTCGAAAAGCACGGCTACCGCATTACCTATCTGCCCGTCCTCGCTTCCGGCCTCATCGATATGGACATGCTCCGCGAGTCCATCACCGACAAGACCATCCTTATCTCCATCATGTACGCCAACAACGAAATCGGCGTCATCCAGCCCATCCGCGAAATCGGCAAGCTGGCCAAGGAAAAGGGTGTGCTCTTCCATACGGATGCCGTTCAGGCGGTCGGCAAAGTCCCCGTCAATGTCATCGAGGACAACGTCGACCTGCTGTCCATCTCCGGCCACAAGCTCTATGGACCCAAGGGCGTCGGAGCCCTCTACGTCCGCCGCAAGAGCCCGCGCGTGCAACTCACCGCGCAAATCGACGGCGGCGGCCATGAGCGCGGCATGCGCTCCGGAACCCTCAACGTCCCGGGCATCGTCGGTCTCGGCGCCGCCTGCGAGTTCTGCCGCAAGGAAATGGCCACCGAGTCGGTGCGCCTTGCCGGCCTGCGCGACAAGCTCCGCGCGAAGCTCGAATCCGCGCTTGACGAAGTCTACATCAACGGCACCATGGAATCGCGGTTGCCCCACAATCTCAACATCAGCTTCGCTTTCGTCGAAGGCGAATCGCTGCTCATGGGTATCAACGACGTCGCCGTGTCGAGCGGCTCGGCCTGCACCTCCGCGACCCTCGAACCCAGCTACGTGCTCAAGGCGCTCGGCGCCGGCGACGACATCGCCCACTCCTCCATCCGCTTCGGCCTGGGACGCTTCACTACCGAAGAGGAAGTGGACTACGTGGCGCAGAAAGTCATCAGCGTCGTGCAGCACCTGCGCGAACTCTCTCCGCTCTACGAAATGTTCAAGGAAGGCGTGGACCTCTCCAAGGTGCAGTGGACCGCACACTGAGGATTCTGATTCTAGGAAGGAACGATCATGGCTTATTCCGATAAAGTTCTCGATCATTACAGCAACCCCCGCAACGTCGGATCGCTGGATAAGAGTGATCCCAACGTCGGCACCGGCATGGTGGGCGCACCCGAGTGCGGCGACGTCATGAAGCTTCAGGTGAAGGTCAACCCCGACACCGGCATCATTGAGGACGCCAAGTTCAAGACGTTCGGCTGTGGCAGCGCCATCGCCTCATCGTCGCTCGCCACCGAGATGCTGAAGGGCAAGACGGTGGACGAAGCCCTCGCCATCAAGAATACGGAGATCGTGAATGAACTGGCCCTCCCGCCGGTCAAGATTCACTGCTCCGTGCTGGCCGAGGATGCCATCAAAGCAGCCATCACCAACTACAAGGAAAAGACGGCCAAGGAACAGGCGGCTGTCGCCCAATGAATATGATCCAGGTGACGCCAAAAGCCGTGGAAAAGATCCGCTCCGCCTTCCAGCGCGAGGGTGTCCACCAGGGTGGGCTCCGCCTGGGTGTGCTCGGCGGCGGGTGTTCCGGGTTGAGCTATCAGTTCCGCTTCGACCCCAAACCCCGGCCCACGGATAACGTTTACGACTACGACGGGGTCAAGATCTACGTCGATCCCAAAAGCCTGGTCTTCCTCGATGGAATGACCCTCGATTGGAAGGATTCCCTCATCCAGTCGGGCTTCGTCTTCGAGAATCCGCATGCCAAACGGAGCTGTGGCTGCGGCACTTCGTTCTCCGCCTAATGGATTATTACTCCTTCTTCGGTCTGGAGCGTAAGCTCACGCTCGATGCAAGTCAGTTGCAAAAACGCTTCTACGAGCTGAGCCGGGAATACCACCCCGACCGCTTCGCCCAAAAATCGGCTGAGGAGCGGCTCAAAGCCGAGGAGGCTTCGGCAATTCTCAATGACGGCTACCGCGTGTTGCGCGATCCCGTGCAGCGCGCCGAATACGTCATGAAACAGGAAGGGTTCGATGTGGGCGAACAGCGCTCCAAGGACGTTCCTCCCGAATTGCTCGAAGAGGTCTTTGAGCTCAATATGGCGCTGGAGGAGTTGCGCCACGGAGATGAAGATGCCCGCGCCTCGTTGCGCGAGGCGCACGGCAAGTTCGTTGGCATGCGCGCGGCCGCCGACGAGGAACTCGCCTCGCTCGGCAAGCGATTTGACGAGACGCAGGATCGCGCCGTGTTGCAGCAGATCCGCGGTGTACTCAACCGCCGCCGCTACATCCGCAATCTCGTCGCGGAAGTGGAAAAGGAATTGGCATGAGCCAGGTATTTGATATTGATTTCGAATCGCACCGCAAGGGGCGCATCGTCGGCATTGACCTTGGGACCACGAACAGTCTCATCGCCTTCATGGACCTCACCGGACCCAAGGTGATCCCCGCCCCGGACGGCGGCAATCTTGTCCCCAGCGTCGTCAGCTACACGCCCGAAGGCCAATATGTGGTGGGTTCGCCCGCCCAGCGCTTGCTCATCGACTCGCCTGACCGCACTGTCTATTCCGTCAAGCGCCTCATGGGCCGCGGCATCGCCGACGTGAAGGAAGAACTCGCGCTGTTCCCCTTCCGCATCGCACCCGATTCGGAATCGGTCATCCGCCTCCAATTGGGTGAGAAGACGCTCACCCCGCCGGAGATCTCCGCGCAGGTGCTCGCCGAGTTGAAGCGCGCCGCCGAAGACTACCTCGGGGAAACCATCACCCAGGCCGTCATCACGGTACCTGCTTACTTCAACGATGCGCAGCGCCAGGCCACCAAGGACGCGGGCCGCATCGCCGGCCTGGAAGTGCTGCGCCTCGTCAATGAGCCGACAGCCGCCGCGCTCGCCTACGGACTCGACAAGCGCG
>CALFYN010000804.1 GCA_937952345.1 uncultured Acidobacteriota bacterium | reverse complement strand
AGAGCGGATATGCTATCTGAGAGATGCAGTGGGCGATCTGGGCATTCCTCGCTTTCCCTCTGGCCGCGGCGGACTTCGATGCCGCCTCCGCCATCCTGCGAACGAAGTGTGTCGCCTGCCATAGCGCGAAGGCTCGGAGCGGGGGACTTTCCGTGGAGTCGCGCGACGATCTGTTGCGGGGCGGCAAATCGGGCGCGGCCCTTATTCCCGGCAAACCCATGGAGAGCGTGCTGCTGAGCATGGTTTCGACAGGCAAGATGCCGATGGGTGGGGCCAGGCTGAGTGAAGGCGAAATCGGTGTGCTGCGCACTTGGATCGAGAGGGAAGACGCGCAACCACCAGTGGGCGAGCGCGACGTGCAGGCGATTCTGAGCGCAAAGTGCTGGGTATGCCACGGTCGCACGGAGAAGAAAGCAGGGCTCGATCTGCGGACGCGCGATTCGCTGTTGCGGGGCGGCAAGTCCGGGGCGGCGATCGTGCCGGGGAATGCGGATGGGAGCCTGCTGGTGAAACGAATCGGGGCGCAGGAAATGCCGCCGCCGAAGTTGCAGGAACAGTTTTCCGTTCGGGGATTGACGGATGATGAATTCGCCAAAGTGAAGCGCTGGATCGCGGAAGGCGCCATGGCGGATCAGGAAAAGCCGCTCGAAGTGAGCGCAGCGAATGATCCGCTGGTGAAGGCGAAAGATCGCGAGTTCTGGTCGTTTCAACCGGCGAAGCGGCCGGTGACGCCGGCGGCGCATGGGCAAGGGCGCAATGCGATCGATGCGTTTGTACTGGCGAAGCGCGGACGAGCGCTGGAGCAGGAGGCAGAACCGCGTGTGCTGCTGCGGCGGGCGTTCTTCGATTTGACCGGACTGCCGCCAACGCCCCAAGAGATCGATGCGTACCTCAATGACGCGTCGCCGGACCGGTATGAGAAACTGATCGCGCGACTGTTGGAATCGCCGCGCTATGGAGAACGCTGGGGGCGGCACTGGCTGGATGCCGTGGGCTACGCCGACAGCGAGGGCGGCAACAACTCCGATCAGATGCGAAAGCAGGCGTGGCGCTACCGCGACTACGTGATCCGCGCCTTCAACGCGAATACTCCGTTCGACCGCTTTCTGACGGAACAGATCGCGGGGGATGAGTTGTTCGATTTCCGCGCGGCGAATCCGCTCACCGAGGAACAGATGAACCTGCTGGCTGCAACCGGGTTCTGGCGCATGGCTCCCGATGGGACGAACAGTACGGAGCAGAATTTCATTCCCGAGCGCATGGACGTGATCGCGGGACAACTGGAGGTCTTCGGCTCGGCGGTGATGGGGCTTTCGATCGGCTGCGCACGGTGCCACGATCACAAGTACGATCCCATTCCGACGCGCGATTATTACCGGCTGGTTTCGATTCTCACACCTGCCTACGATCCCTATCACTGGCTGCCCGGTGAGTTTCCGTGCGGCGGCGTGGGCGCGAAATGCGATGAAAACAACACGCGCTACATCATCGCCAAGGCCACGCGCGAGTATGAGGTGACCAAGGCGCATAACGAATCCGTGGATGCACGGGTGAAACAACTGCAGGATCAGATTGAGGAGAATGCGAAGCCTTACCGCGAGCAGTATCTGGCGGAGAAGAAGGTGGAGAAGGCTTCGTTGAAGCAGTTGGAGGATGCCTATGAGGCCTTCAAGAAAGAGAAGGCAGCGCTCGATGAAGCGGTGCGCAAGGAGCGTGCGCGGCGCAAGTTGCCCCCGTTGATCCGAGGCTTGTTCGACCTTGGGCCGGAACCTCCGCCGACGCGCATCCTGCTGCGTGGCGATGTTGCGACTCCGGGAGCTTTGGTGGGCCCGGGGGTGCCATCGCTGGTTTCCGCAAGCCTGAAGGAATACCGCGTGGAGCCGCTGCCGCATTCGACAGGGCGACGTTTGGCGCTTGCCAAGTGGCTAACGCAGCCCGATCATCCGTTGACGGCGCGCGTGATGGTGAACCGGATCTGGCAGCATCATTTCGGCACGGGTTTAGTGAAGACTCCGGGGAATTTCGGACGCATGGGCAGCGCACCGGAGAATCAGGCATTGCTCGACTGGCTGGCCACGGAGTTTGTGCGCACGGGGTGGGACATCAAGGCCATGCACCGGACGATCATGACATCGGCCACGTACCGGCAGCGTTCGGGCGAAGACGGATTTCCCTTGCGGAGGCTGGATGCCGAATCCATTCGCGATGCGATTCTGCAGATCGCGGGAAGGCTGGATGCGAAGCCGTTCGGTCCGGCGGATGCGGTGAAGACGATGAAGGATGGCGAAGTAATCACGGAAAGCCGGCGGCGCAGCATCTATATCACGCAGCGGCGCACGCAACCGGTGTCCCTGCTGGAAGGTTTCGATCAGCCGTTCATGAATCCGAATTGCGTGCAGCGCGGGCAGTCAGTGGTTTCTTCGCAGGCGCTGCATTTGATGAATAGCGACCTGGCTCGTGAGAATGCGCGGTACATGGCGGGGCGCATCATCGATGCAGTGGGCGAAGACACGCGCGCGCAGATCGAGCGAGCCTACCTGCTGGCGGTGGCGCGGCGGCCGTCGGCAGACGAAACCGGCGCGGCGCTGGCGAGTGTAGAGTTGATGGCGAAGGAGTGGGGGAAGCAACTTGAGAAAGAGCAACCGGCGGAACCGCTGGCGAGCCGGGCTCGCTGGCTGGCGCTGGCCACGTTCTGCCACACGCTGATCAACTCCGCGGAGTTTCTGTATATTGATTGAGGCACTCATGGGAACCCGGCGCGATTTCTTTTCCCGTATTTCCGACGGCATGATGGGCACGGCTCTGGCTGCGCTGTTTACGCAGGATCTGGCCGCGAAGCAGGCGATCTATGACTTGACGCCGAAGAAACCCCACCACGAGCCGAAAGCAAAAGCGGTCATCCAGCTGTTCATGAACGGCGGACCGAGCCAGGTGGACTTGTTCGACTACAAGCCGGCACTGGAAAAATTCGCCGGGCAGCCGCCGAGCCGTGACCTGGCAGCCGAAGTGCGCGCGGTGCGCGAAACCGGTGGACTGATGCCTTCACCGTACAAATTCTCACGGCATGGGAAATCGGGTCTGGAGTTTTCGGAACTGCTGCCGCACCTTGGCAAAGTGGCGGATGAGATCGCGGTGATCCGCTCCATGTACACGACGCATCTGGCGCACGAAGCAGCGCTGTTCCTCATGCATGGCGGAAGGATTCTGCCGACGCGGCCTTCGCTGGGCGCATGGATTGTGTACGGGTTGGGATCGATGAATCAGAACCTGCCGGCATACGTGGTGCTGGACGATCCGAAAGGCCCGCCGGTCAATTTCATTCAGAACTGGCAATCTGGCTGGTTGCCGGCGGTATATCAGGGAACGCGCGTGCGCAGCGAGGGCTCACCGATCTTGAATCTGCACGCCAAGCAGGAGTATCCCGGCGGCGTGCTGGATGCCAGCCGCAGCCTGCTCCATCGCATGGATCGCGCGCATCGCGATCAACATCCAGGCAATGTGGAACTGGAGGCGCGCATCTCCAACTACGAACTGGCGGCGCGCATGCAGATGGAGGCCACCGATGCACTGGATCTGGCGAAGGAAAGCGATGCCACGAAAGAGGCCTACGGTTTAAACGATGAGCGCACGGCATCCTACGGACGGCGCTGCCTGATGGCGCGGCGCCTGGTGGAGCGCGGCGTGCGCCTGGTACAGATCTATATCGAAGGGCAGATTTGGGACAACCACAACAAGCTGCGGCAGGGGCTGGAGTATTCCTGCGGCAAGACGGACAAGCCCGCCGCCGCGCTGGTGCGCGATCTAAAGGAGCGCGGACTGCTCGATTCGACATTGGTGGTGTGGGGTGGTGAGTTCGGCAGGCTACCCATTGCGCAAGCGCCGGGGGTGAATGCGGGCCGCGACCACGGACCATCGGGGTTCAGTATCTGGATGGCGGGCGGCGGGGTGAAGGGCGGGATCGCCCATGGAGCAACGGATGAAATCGGATACCGGGCGGTGGAAAACAAAGTGAGCGTTCATGATTTTCACGCCACGGTGCTGCATCAGTTGGGAATGAACCATCGTGATTTGACGATCGAACGCGAAGGCCGGAATGAAAGAATCACCGACGAGTTTCCGGCGCGTGTGGTGAGTGAGATTCTCGCGTGACGCTGGCGTGGCTGCTGGTGGGATTGGCGCTGGGGCAGGATGACACACTGCACGTGCCGCGCCTGGAGCAGGCCGTGCGCGTGGATGGCGACTTGAAGGAATGGAAGCGCCATGCCTTCACCGATGGACTGTGGGATATCGAGAGGCTTCGCCGCGCCCCGTGGTATGACCCGGCTATCAATCGCCTCACGGTGCACGGCAAGGAAGCGGATCCGGAAGACGATCTGGCGGCGCGCTACTACATGGCGTGGGATGAGCAATTCCTCTATCTCGGGGCCGAGGTGCGCGACAACGTCAACGATGTCAGCGATCCCACGCATGCGCCGAAGCGCTGGTATTACAAGGATTCCATTTGCTGGTTCATCGAAGCTCCGCGCACGGGATCAGGGAAAAAATTCGGCGAGGGGGACAACGCGTTCTGCTTCGTGATTGATGGCGCGCGGCCGGATTACGGTGCTTGGTGGCGGCATGGCGCTCCGGGGAAGACGTATGTGGAAGAGCCTTTGCCGAGGGATGCGGTGCAATATGCGATTCGCTTCCCACGGAAAGGCTCCGGCGATTTCGTGCTGGAAGCACGTGTAGCGTTGCAGCCGACTTTAGGCGCGAGTTCCCCGGCATGGCGCGCGCCGCGCGTGGGCGATGTGTATGGTTTGGAGATTGTGCATTGCGATCCCGATGGAGGCGACTACGGCGGCCACTTCCTGATCTACGGCCGTGGCGATGACGATTCGACATGGGGGCGCATGGAATTGACCGGGCCGCTGGCGCCGGTGGAACGGAAATCGAAGTGAAGCTTGTCCTATTCCTTTTCGCGATGACTGCATGGGCGCAGGATGCGCGGCAGTTATTCCAGAAACATTGTTCGGTGTGTCACGGCGATGGTCGCGGCACGGAGCGGGGGCCGAATCTCGCCAGCAACCGGCGCGTGCGCGCGCAGAGCGTGGAGCAATTGCGCGCGGTGATCCGCGACGGCGTCCCGGCACGGGGCATGCCTGCCTTCCCGCTGCCCGCCGCCGAGTTGGACGCCCTGACCACGCTGGTGCGATCGTTCAGTGCGCCCGCGGCGGAGAGCAATCCTCCGGGCGATCTCGCCGCCGGTGAACGCTTCTTCTTCGGCAACGGAGGATGCGCGAATTGCCACATGGCGATGGGAAGAGGGAAGGCCTCGGGGCCCGATCTGTCGATGGTTGGCCGTGAGATGACCTTCGGTGAAATCGAGGATGCCGTCAAACGTCCGGCGGCGAAAATCAAGCCCGGTTATCAACGGGCGACTCTGCGCCTGCGCAATGGAAGCACCGTGCGCGGCTATCTGCGCAATGAAAGCCGCTATAACGTGCAGTTGCAGGATATGAACGGGCGGTTCCACCTGCACACCATGGAAGAGATCGCCGGCATCGACAGAGAGCCCGGATCGGCGATGCGCGCGCCCAATTGCAGCGCGGCGGAATGCCGCGATCTGCTGGCCTATCTGAGTTCATTGACCGGTGCAGCAGTAGGGGCGAGCGGCCCAGCATTGGCCGGCGAAGGCGGCCCCACTTTCGCGCAGATCGCCAATCCCAAGCTTGGCGATTGGCCCAGCTATCACGGCTATCTGTCCGGCAATCGTCACAGCCCGCTCACACAGATCAATCCGTCGAACGTGAAGGATCTCGTGCTGCAATGGGTGTTCCCCATCAACCACAACGTGCTGGAATTGACTCCCGTGGTGATTGACGGCGTGATGTATGTTACCGGCCCGAATCAGGTATTCGCGCTGGATGCGCGCACGGGGCGCACGCTGTGGCACTTTCAGCGGCCGATGTCGGGTGAGTCGCGCGGCGATCCGGCGAAGGGCACCAATCGTGGCGTTGCCGCGCTCGGCGACCGCGTGTTTCTTGTCACCGACAACGCGCACCTGCTGGCGCTGCATCGGGTGACCGGACAATTGCTGTGGGAAGTGGCCATCACAACCGGCGTGGATGATAAGCGCAACATGGGAAACACGGCCGCGCCGCTGGTAGTGAACGACCTGGTGGTAGCGGGAATCTCCGGCGGCGATCTCGGGATGCGCGGATTTCTGGATGCCTACAAAGCCACCACCGGCGAGCGCGTGTGGCGATTTTACACGGCGCCCAAGGCTGGCGAGCCGCTTTCGGAAACGTGGCAGGGGACGGCGCTCGGACAGTTCGGCGGAGGCGCGGCCACATGGATGACCGGCACCTTCGATCCCGACACCAACACCGTGTTCTGGGGCACCGGCAATCCCTATCCGTCCATGAACGGCGATGAGCGCAAGGGCGATAATCTCTATTCCGATTGTGTGCTGGCGTTGGATGCCGCTACGGGCAAATTGAAGTGGCACTACCAATTCACGCCGCATGATCTGTATGACTGGGATGCCGGACAAACGCCGCTGCTTGTGAACCGGCGCTATCGCGGGCGCGATCGCAAGCTGCTGATCCAGGCCAATCGCAACGGCTTCCTGTACGTCTTCGACCGCACTAATGGGGAATTGTTGCTAGCAGAGAAATTCGTCGACCGGCTGACCTGGGCGAAGGGAATCGGCAAGGACGGCCGCCCGATCCGGGTGCCCGGATTGGAGCCGACGCACGAGGGAACAAAAGTGTGCCCGAATGTTCTGGGTGCAACGAACTGGCCGTCGATGGCTGTGCATCCGGAAACCGGCTGGCTCTATGTGATGGCGCGTGAGGCGTGCGGCATCTATCGGAAACCGCCGAGTTGGAACGGGCGTGAAATCCCGTTGGAACCGGGCCAGATGTTCCTGCGCGCGCTCGATCTGGAAACGGGAAAGCGCGTGTGGGAAGTGCCGCAGATCGGCCCTGCCGACAGCTGGGGCGGCGTGCTTTCGACGGGAGACGTGATTTTCTTTGGAGAGGACAGCGGTGCGCTGGGCGCGGTGGATGCGAAGACGGGCAAGGATCTGTGGCATATCCAGACCAATGCATCGGCGGCGCTGGGAGATGGCCACAGTTGGCGATCGTCTCCGATGACGTTTCTGGCGGGAGGGAAGCAATATCTCGCCTTCGCCGCCGGGCCGAACATCCTCTGCTTCGGCCTGCCGTGAGGATATGATATCGGGATGCGATTGCTGCTGATCTTCGCATCGATGCTCTACGGACAGAGGGATCTGATCCCCCGCGACCCGGCATCGGTGGAAGCGGGAAAACAAATCTATATGGGTTCGTGTTCGGGCTGCCACGGCGCAACCGGCGAAGGGAGCCAAGGCCCCAGCCTGCTTTCGGGCCGCGCCAGCCGTCTGCCTGACCGCACTTTACTCAACTCGATCAAGAACGGATTGCCGGGAACCAGCATGCCGGAGTTCCCCATGGGCGATGCGAAAGTGGCGCAGGTGGCTGCCTTCGTTCGCTCACTCACTTCGCCCGCCATCGCCAACACGGTCGCCGGCGATGTGGCCAAGGGCCGTGAGTTTTTCTTCGGCGCCGGCCGTTGCTCGTCGTGTCACATGATCATGGGACAAGGTGGCCACCCAGGCCCCGACCTGTCAAACATCGCCGCGGACCGCACCGTGCCGCAGTTGCGGGAGTCCGTCACCAAACCCTCGGCGCGCATCGCCAATGGCTATCGCGCCGTTTCCGCAACGCTGCATTCCGGCCGGACCGTGCAGGGGGTGGCGAAGAACTTCAACAATTACTCGGTGCAAATCCTCGACCGCGGCGGCAAGTTGCACCTGCTGAATCAGACGGAGATCGCCAAGCTCGAATGGAAAGACGAATCGATGATGCCGGCCGTAACAAGCACAGCCGACGCACAGAATCTGATTGCATTTCTCGCCGGTCTATCGACGCGGCCACGGGAAGGAGGCTCGCGATGAAAGCCGCGCTGCTGCTATGCCTGCCGCTTGTCGCCGCCGGGCAGGTCACCCAGGAAGCCATTACTAAATCGCCGAACGCGGAGTGGCTCACCTACCATGGCGATTACTCGGCGAAACGCCACTCGTCGCTGCGCCAGATTACGCCGGGCAACGCGAAATCGCTGGTGGCGAAGTGGGTGTTTCATCTCGAAGGCGCCAAGAAGCTGGAGGCAACGCCCATCGTCCACGACGGACTGATGTATGTTGCCAACACAAATGAACTGTACGCGATCGATGCGCGCAACGGGCGGGAGGTGTGGCATTACCGTGCTTCGGGAGCCAAGGGCGCGCGCATCAATCGCGGCTCGGCGATTCTCGGTGACAAGGTTTACTTCGTCACCGCCGATTGCCATCTCATCGCGCTCCATCGCAGCACGGGCAACGTAGTGTTCGATGTCGAGTATGCGTCGATGGATGCGGGATACACGACGTCGATTGCGCCGCTGGCCATTCAGAACGGAATTCTGGTGGGCGTTGCGGGCGGTGGATCGGGGCAACGGGGGTTTGTGGCGGCGCTGCACCCGGATACCGGTAAGGAAGTCTGGCGCTTCTGGACTGTGCCGGCGAAAGGCGAACCCGGTTCGGAGACCTGGGGCGGATTCCCGGCCGAAATGGGGGGCGCGCCTACGTGGACCACGGGCTCCTACGATCCGGAGTTGAATATCGTCTATTGGCCCACGGGCAATCCGTGGCCTGATTTCTACGGCGGGCGCCGCCCGGGCGACAATCTCTATTCCGATTGCGTCGTGGCGCTGGATGGGGCCACGGGAAAGCTGAAGTGGCATTTCCAGTTCACACCGCACGATGTGTGGGATTGGGATGCGAATGAAAACCCGGTACTGCTGGATGCCACCTTTCGGGGCAAGCCGCGCAAGCTTCTGGTGCAGGCCAATCGCAACGGCTTCTATTACATTCTTGATCGTGTCACCGGCGAATTCCTGCATGCCAAACCGTTCGTGAAGAAACTGGATTGGACCAGCGGCCTCGATGACAAAGGCCGCCCCAAAGTGAACGCGGACAAGATCCCCACGCCCGCCGGAACAAGAGTGTGCCCTTCTGTTCGCGGCGCTTCGAACTGGATGTCGCCTTCGTTCAACCCCGAGACCGGCCTTTTCCATGTGGTCACGCTGGAGCAATGCGACATCATCGTTGCTTCGGCGAAAGAGCCCGTACCCTCCACGGGATTCCGTGGCACGGGTAACGAAGGGATTCCCACCGAACCTGGCAAGTTCTATCTCCGCGCACTGGATGTGCTGAGTGGCGACATCCGGTGGGAATACCCGATGCCCGGCCCCGGCGTGATGTGGGCCGGCACTGTATCGACGGCCGGCGGCGTTGTCTTCTCCGGCGATGACGATGGAAACCTCGTCGCCGTCGACGCGAAGACGGGGAAAGATCTGTGGCATTTCGCCACTTGACGAAGCCTTTTTTCATCGCCCGCCACCTACATGGTGGACGGCAAACAATACGTGACCATTGCCGCCGGCAGCGACATCTTTACGTTCGGGCTGTTCAGTGCGGAATAATGAAATGAATGTCGAAAGCGCCTAAAGGGCTCATTGGGTTCGTACTGCTAGCGTCGATAACCCTGGCCGTTTACAGCAATCACTTCGAGAACTCATTCCATTTCGACGATTTTCACACGATCGTGGAGAATGCGCGGCTGCATACGTTCGACGATCCCATGCAGTACTTTCGCGATCCCACCGCGTTCAGCGTCCTCACCACGCATCAGGTATTTCGTCCGCTGGTGAGCCTTTCGCTCGCCTTCGACTACAGCCGTGGCCGCGGCGCGGTGCGCTATTTCCACTTCTCCACGTTCTTCTGGTTTGTTGTGCTGCTGGCGTTGATGCAGGCGCTATTCCAGCGTTTGCTGGGTTCGGCCGTTTGGGCGCTGGCCATGACAGCCGTGTTCGCATTGCATCCCGTGAGCGCGGAAACAGTGAACTACATCATCCAGCGCGGCGATCTCTACGCCACGCTGGGCATTGTCGCCGCGCTGTACGTCTATATAGCCTTCCCGAAACTGCGTATCACGGGACTGTACCTCATTCCTTTCGCGTTGGGCTCACTCTCAAAAGCAACGGCACTGGTGTTCCCGCTCATCCTCGCGCTCTGCTTGTGGATGTACGAAGAGCCCCGCTGGCAGCGCATCGCCGTCTCCCTGATCCCGGCTGCGTTGACCGCAGTCGCACTCGGCGTGTGGATTGGAAAAATGACCGGCGGGGCGTATCAACCCGGAGGCTTCGCGCCTGGACTCTATCGCGCGACACAGGGCTACGTCACCTGGCACTATTTCTGGTCGTTCTTTCTGCCCAGCGGACTCTCCGCCGATACGGATATGACGGTGGTCCCATCCTACGGCGATCCGCGTGTCGCTGGAGGCATTCTGTTTCTCGCCTTGTTTGCGGCGGCTTTCTACTTCGCATCACGTGCGAGGAATTGGCGAGGCGCGGCATTCGGGCTTGGCTGGTTCCTCATCGCACTCATTCCGACGGCCATCATTCCGCTGGCCGAAGTGGCGAATGACCACCGCATGTTCATGGCATTTCCCGGACTTTGCCTCGCTGTCGCGGTGGCATTGCAAAACACATTGAACCAGCGCGCCGCGGCATGGCCGGTATTGCGCTACGCAGCCTTTGCTTTCGCACTGCTCGTTCTCTGCACCGGCGCCTACGCGACACGCCAGCGGAATGAGGTGTGGCGCACGGAGGAAACGCTCTGGCACGACGTGACGATCAAAAGCCCCCGCAATGGCCGCGGGCTCATGAACTACGGGCTCACGTTGATGGCGCGCGGTGAAACGAAAACCGCACTTGACTACTTCGAACGCGCGACGCGTTTCAACCCGCGGTATCCGGTGTTGGAAATCAACCGGGCCATCGCCAAGGCCGTGCTGGGACGCGGCCAGGAGGCGGAACAGCACTTCCGCAATGCGATCCAGTGGAGCCCTGCGCAATCCACCGGCTACTTCTATTACGCGCGCTGGCTGCATTCGCAACGGCGTGCGCCGGAAGCCGAGACGAATCTTGCCCAGGCTCTTCGACTGAATCCCAACGATTTTCAGGCCCGGGCGCTGCTCTCACAAGTACACGCCGAGCGGCAGCAATGGAAGGAATTGCGTGAACTGGTGGAAGACACACTGCGCATCGCGCCCGGCGAGCCATCCGCACTGCACTACAAGATGATTGTCGAAGCAAACGAGCGGGCTTCAAAAGCAGCCACCGCGACGGCATACGAAAAGGGATCGCCCGAAGCATTCATGGAATTGTCGCTCGCGCACTTCCGCGCGGGACGTTACATGGAATGCGTGCGCGCCGCGGAGAAAGCGCTGCAACTCCGCCCGGACTATCCGGAGGCGTACAACAACATTGCGGCGGGCTACAACGCCCTGAAGATGTGGGACAAGGGGATCGCAGCCGCGAAAGAGGCGGTCCGTCTCAAGCCCGATTGGGAATTGCCCCGCAACAATCTGGCGCATGCCATGCAGCAGAAGGCAGCGGCGGGGAAGGCGGGCCAGTGAGTTCGCTTGTTCTCCTTATCCCTGCCTATCAGCCGGGACCGGAACTTCCGGCCCTGGTGCGTGACATTCTGCATGAAACGCGCGGCATCATCGACCGGGATGTTGTTGTGA